>JAEUUQ010000453.1 GCA_016787505.1 Saprospiraceae bacterium
TATTGCGCAATAATAGCGTTATGAAGTCGTTTTCAGTCCGTTCGACAAGTTTACAAATATGACAAAAAAATACGGCGTTACGCTATTCGGAATCGTGTTGTTTCTGCTTGCCGTTAACCATACTGCCTGGGCGCCTACCAATTGGTTTGGCCGTTTGCTACGCGGTGAGAAAGAAAAAGAAGCGCCGAAACTCGACCCTGCCACCCAGGAATTGATTACCAAATACGAAGAATACGTTCGTTTTTCGATGGGCGAGGAAAATATACCGGGAGCCGCAGTGGCGATCGTAAAAGGGGGCCGCGTAATATTTGCAAAAGGGTTTGGGGTAAAAGAAGTGCAATCCAACGATTCGATCAATACAGCTACTGTTTTCAGGTTGGCCTCGCTGTCCAAAGGTTTTTCCCCTGTTTTGGTGGGCATGCTGGTAGAAGAAGGCTGCCTGGAATGGGACGACAAAGTACTGGACTACGCCCCCAGCTTCGAACTGCGCAGCCTGAGCCAAACCCGGCAAATCAATATGCGGCATCTGCTTAGCCATACGGTGGGACTGCCGCCGCACTCCTACGATTTCTCGCTGGACCACGGCGATACCTATGAGAGACTCGTAAGGCGACTTAAAGAAGTGCGGCTGTCGTATAAACCCGGTGAAATGCACACCTACCAGAATATTGCTTATAGCGTGGTGGGCGACGTAGTACACAACCTCACCGGCGAGAAGTACGCCAACCTGCTCGCCCGGCGCATTTTTCAGCCGCTGGGTATGTACAACGCTACCACGGGTTATGGCGCCATGATGGCTGCAAAAAATGTAGCCTATCCGCACAAGCCTACCGACAAGTATTATTATAAAACACCCATATCCGATTTGTATTATTCCGCCGTACCGGCCGCCGGCGTCAATGCCAGCGTGGAAGATATGGCGCAGTGGCTGCTGCTCCTGCTGGGCCACCGCCCCGATCTTATTTCTGATAAGATGTTGGATCAGATTTTTGAACCGCAAGTCAAATTGCTGCGTGGCGCCTGCAATTGCTCGGTCTGGAACCCCGACGAAAGCTACTATGCCCTCGGTTGGCGCGTGCTCGACAAGGGCGACCAGCGCATTATTCTCCACGGCGGCTACGTGAACAGCTACCGCACCGAAATCGCCTTCGATCGCGAAAACGACCTGGGCATCGTGGTGCTTAGCAACGGCGTGAGCCGCTTTATCGGCGAAAGTACCGCAGCGTTTTTCCAGATGCACCGCGATTTGCAGGGAAATCCCGGAGGGGAGAGGGAGAGGGTGAGAGGGAGTGAGGGAGAGAATTTTTGATATTGGAATAGGGCCTTGTCACCTTGTCACCACCGAAGCGGTGAACGGTAAACGTTCAACCTACGTGGTCGTCACCTTGTCACCCAAAAAAAACGGCGCGATGATCAGTGACCACCGCGCCGGCATAATTAAGGGGGGAACTAACTAACTTGATTATCTCGCAATAAGCACTTGTTGACTTTTCATAGACTGGCCGTCGCTGATCACCACTACGTACAAACCCGAATCTAAGTTGGATACCGACAGATCAATTCTGCCACCTGTGCCGTCGAGGCCGTTATAGCGCATCATCTGGCGGCCCTGGGCGTTCATCACCGTTACAGACAGCGGGGCCGTTGCCGGCTCGTCCAACTGCACGGCTACTTCACTGGTAGCGGGGTTGGGGAATACCCGGAAGGCTGACATGGCATGTACGGCGCCATTTGAGGGCAATCCTGCCGATCCTGTGGCCGGCGCTACTAATTGTGTAGCTGTGCTAAAGAAATTCCAGTCTGAATAATCGCTCGACATACCGCCGCCGCATTTGCTTTTCACTTTGAACTGGTAGTTGCCGCCCGGCGTCAGGCCGATGATCAATACAGCCGTATCGGCGGTGAGGGCGTTGAAAGAAAAAGCGATAGTATTTTCGTCGTCTTCTACTTCTATTTCGTATTTCAGAGCGCCGGCTACGGGGCTCCAGGTGAGCATTGCGCTGGTGGTCGTAATTTGAAGGGCCTGCAGATTGGCGGGTTTTTCGCAGGCGCCGCCTGTGCCGCCACCGCCTGTATTGCCGCCGCCGGTAGCTCCCGCGCCAAAGAATACCCATCCGGAATAATCGCTCGACAAGCCGCCATCGCATTTGCTTTTCACTTTGAACTGGTAGCTGCCGCCCGGCGCCAGGCCGATTACTGCGATCGTCGTATCAGACGTGATAGCGTTGAAGGCAAACAAGGGGGTATTTTCGTCGTCTTCTACTTCTACTTCGTATTTCAATGCGCCGGCTACGGGGCTCCAGCTCAATACGGCGCTGGTACCGGTCAGATCGCTTACGCTAAGTCCTGCAGGGATGCCGCAAGCGCCGCCTGTGCCGCCGCCTGTATTGCCGCCGCCCGTGTTGCCTCCGGTATTGCCGCCAGTGCCCGTGCCAGTATTGAAGAACACCCAGGCAGAATAGTCGCTCGACAAGCCGCCGCCGCACTTGCTTTTTACCTTGAACTGATACTGTCCGTTGGGAGAGAGGCCGGTTACCGTAACCGTCGTTTCACTGGTCAGTGTATTAAAGGCAAATAGGGGGGTATTTTCGTTGTCTTCTACTTCCACTTCGTATTGCTGCGCGCCTGCTACGGCATTCCAGGTCAATGTAGCTTCTGTGCCGGTGATATTGCTCACCACCAGGCCCTCAGGGATGGCGCATACGCCGGTGCCGCCACCGCCTGTATTACCACCGCCCCCTGTGCCGCCACCGCCGCCCGCGATGGCGGTTTGGAACGGCACGTAAGCCGTCCAATCCGATTTATCACCGCTACACACGGTGCGAACCTTAAATTTATAAGAAGCATTTGCATTCAGTCCGGTAACCAGGTGCGATGTTGCGTTTACGGGAATTTCAATTTCAAACAGTTGCGGGTTGTTGTTAGCGTTTTCAACTTTTAGCCAGTAAGAGAGCGCGTTATTGGCAGTATTCCAGCTCAGTAATACGCCATCGTTGGTGTGTTGTGCCTGCAAGCCGGTCGGGGCGTCGCATTCATTGGCAAAAAGGCCGGTAACAGCCAGGGCAAGTACTAGGATCGTAGTCAATATACGTGTCATGATATTTGTGATTTTAATTGGTTAATTAATTCGTACGTCACAAATATGCATACACACCGATGCCGATTGCCACTTTATAGTGCTGAGTGAGAAAAGGGAGATGCTGAGCGGGCAGAGTAGGAGGGTGGGAGGGAGAGAGGGTGAGAGGGTGAGAATTTTTGAAACCGACAACCGATAACTGACAACCGATAACAATCAAACATCATTTCGGAGGACGTACCAAAAATAAACCAGTTTCCCTGCCATAAAGTCTTTTTCCAGTTGGGAGCCTTTGACGGCGCCGAATTCTTCAAAAAAGCGGACATAAGCAGGGGGCACCTGTCTGGCGATTCGCGCGCGCTTGAGTTCGTCTTCGCTATCGATCGCTTTGAGTACGTTGGGCGTGATGACCTGTTGTCTTTCGAGCGCTAATCCGCTATCGAGGAGTGATTTTTCAAAAGCGGGGATATTCTTAGGGTCGCGCATATCAGTGATGAGAAAAAAACCGCCGGGCTTGAGTATGCGCTTCACTTCGTGAAAAAACAAGTCAATAGAGCCGTATGCATGGCTCGATTCCACATTGATCACTACGTCAAAAGAACGGTCTTCAAAGGGAATTTTTTCGGCATTGCCGGCCACATAACGCAGGTTGGGACTTTTATGGTTTTCGTTGGAAAAAGCCACCGCATTTTCAGCAATATCCATGCCTATAATTTCACCCGGCTTAAAATAACGCGCCAGGTAATACGAACCGCCGCCCCGGCCGCTGCCCACTTCGAGTACCTTTTTTCCTTGCATCAGCGTTTGAGAAGCCAGAAAGTGGTAAAGTTGAAGCGGATACCGGTGGGGCTCGTCGCCGGCTTCGAGTTGCGGGCGTTCCGATTCATTGAGAGGGTCGTAGCCGTAATTCATAAATAACCAGTCTTTGGCTGGAAATTTTTTGGCCAGGTGGTTGTATACGGGTCGCCAGACTAAGCGGCGAAACCACGGATATTCAGTTAATTCTAAAAATAGAGATGCCCACATATTACCCGGGTTTGTTTAGTGATTGTATATAGCAGTTTGCTACGCAGTTCACTGTTCACTGTTCACTGTTCACTTCCTCCACACTCCACGCATGCGGCGCATCGGCAAACAATACCTTGGTTTTGGCCCAGGTAGTCTTGAATAGGTCAGAATGGCGATACGCATCCAAAGCTTCTTCGTCGCGCCATATACTATAGGTGAAAAATACGTGCCGCTCCAACTTCCCACGCCACAATTCGAGATGCGTACACCCCTCAAAGTTGCGAATGAACGGGCTGCTCTCTTCGAATATCTCCAAAAACCGCTCGCATTCTTCCGCCCGAAATGTCAATTTTACAATGCGTTTGATCATGTTTTATTAGATAGAGACGCAAAATTTTGCGTCTGTACTCATTAGCAGTTGGGTTTATCGTAATTCGTCATTCGTCATTCGTCATCTCCCCGGAGCATCCCCCGAAGAAAAATCAATTTGCACCGAATCCTCCGGCAACAAGCCCATCAGCGTAGCGGCTTTGCCCATATTGACGGCAATCTCCAGATATCCCGCCGAATTGAAAAAACACAACACTTCGCCCACAGGCACGTCGTAATAATGGCGCGACAGACGG
>JAEUUQ010000508.1 GCA_016787505.1 Saprospiraceae bacterium
TGGCTCTGACAACCATCAGCGCCTCACCGGCTTGCACGAAACCCAGTCGATCCACACGTTTAGCTACGGCGTGAGCGACCGTGGTTCTTCGATTCGCATTCCGGTGTCTACGGCACAATCCTGGAAAGGTTATCTGGAAGACCGCCGTCCGGCCTCTCACGCTGATCCTTATCGCGTGACGGCCCGCA
This sequence comes from Saprospiraceae bacterium, assembly GCA_016787505.1. GTDB lineage: Bacteria > Bacteroidota > Bacteroidia > Chitinophagales > Saprospiraceae > JABWBR01. Next base: position 189 of record JAEUUQ010000508.1, read on the forward strand.
TCATAAGAACTGTAAAATCAGCTCTAGTTCCTGCATAGGAATATGCCATTATGTTCAGGTAGAGACGCAAAATTTTGCGTCTCTACCCTTTAATAAGAGATTTCCGCCAAATTCACCACAAAGCCGCTCAATTTGTGTTTCTTTTTGATGCTGGCCTGGTACGTTTTGGCTGCCGATTCGCTATCGAACGGCCCCAGGATGATCTTGTAGAGAGTATTATTGCTATCTCCTTTTTCGATACTCACCAGCACGTTGTCAAACCATTTGGCCTGCAGGTCGGCCACTTGTTTCATCATGTTTTCGTGGTTGGACAAAGAGGCGACTTGCACACCATACCCCTTGCGCGACGGCTTTTCGAGGCGAATTTTATACAAACCGTAAGTGGTGTAGTCATCGCCTACCAATCGGCTAGGTTTATTAGGAGCGACGGCCTTTTCTTTTTCCTCCACGGGGCGGGATTCCTTTTTAGCGGCTTCTCTTGCCTCGCGTTTTTCGGCTTCCTCACTGTCTGCCTTGGCTTTTTCCGCGCTTGCCGTTACGGCTGAGGCGGGGGCATCGCCGCCAGTCTCGGTTTTTGCGCCATCGGTGCGCGGGCGATTGGCGTTTTCTTCTCCGTAAGAAGTGGGTTGTTTTGGGTCCACTTCCACATTAGCCGCTACATCAGAGGCGGCAGCATTCTCGACTTTGCCGGGGTCGTCTTCTTTTTTGGGCAGGCTCACCAGTTCAATTTTAACCTCGGTGACGCCGTCTTCGAGCAGGCCCAGGCGAGAGGCGGCAGCCCGGGACAAGTCGACTACTCTTCCTTTTACAAACGGGCCTTTATCGGTTACTTTCACCACCACCGACTTTTTATTGTCGAGGCGGGTAACCTTAATCATTGTGCCATAAGGAAAAAACTTGTGGGCAGCCGTAAGTTTTGATTTATCGTAAATATCCCCGTAAGCGGTACGGCCTCCATGAAAATCGTCGGAATAGAAAGAAGCATAGCCGAATTCGGGTTCCTGGGCCGGCAATCCCGCTGCTGTGCAAAGACAGGCGCCGATGAGAGCAAATAGCAAGTGGTTTTTCATATGGACAGCAAATTTGAATAATAAGGTTCAAAGATAGCCGCTCGGCCGGCAATGTGCAAAAAAAATGCCGGCATACCCTGCGTGAACTTTCGGCGGCATAAAATTGTACTTTTGTGAACGGATTTTAAATAAAGGTTAGTATTAACAGGTATAGATAATGAGTAAATTGGGAAAAGTGCTGGTAGCCATGAGCGGAGGTATCGACAGTACCGTCACCGCCATGCTGCTGCACGAAGAGGGGTACGAAGTAATTGGCATCACCATGAAAACCTGGGATTATGCCAATTCGGGCGCTACGCGCAAAGAGACCGGCTGTTGCAGCCTCGACTCGATCAATGATGCCCGGCAGGTTGCCGTCAATATGGGTTTTCACCATTTTATCATCGACATTCGCGATGAATTTGGCGACTATGTCATCGACAATTTTGTAGAAGAATACCTCGCCGGCAGAACGCCCAACCCCTGCGTATTGTGCAATACCCATATCAAATGGAATGCCCTCCTGCACCGGGCCGATGCGATGGAATGCGAGTTTATCGCCACCGGCCATTACGCCCAGATTGGCGAACTCGATGGCAGAAAATTTATTATCAAATCTGCCGACGAACATAAGGACCAGAGCTATGTGTTGTGGGGTTTGAGCCAGGAATGCCTGCACCGCAGCCGTTTCCCGCTGGGGCATCTCACAAAGCCTCAGGTGCGTCAGATCGCCTACGATTTCGGCTACGAAGAATTGTCGAAAAAAGCGGAAAGCTATGAGATATGCTTTGTACCCGACAACGACTACAGGAGTTTTCTCAAACACAGGATTCCGGAATTAGAAGCGCAGGTGAAAGGCGGCAATTTTGTCAATACGAAGGGGGACATACTGGGCAAGCACCAGGGCTATCCGTTTTATACCATCGGCCAACGCAAAGGCCTCGGCGTGGCTTTCGGCGAGCCCATGTTCGTCACCGAAATACGCCCCGATACCAACACCGTAGTGCTGGGCTCGCTCGACGACCTGGTGCGCAACGGCATGCGCGTAGCGCGCGTCAACTCGATGAAATATGCGGAGATTTCCCCGGATCTAGAGGTAGTGACTAAAATTCGCTACAAAGACGAAGGCGCCTTGAGCAAGCTCAATGCCGAAGCCGACGGTTCGGTGGCGGTAGAATTTTTTGCTAACGTCAAAGGTGTCGCTCCCGGTCAATCTGCGGTATTTTATGAAGGCGACCACGTAGTCGGCGGCGGTATTATTCACAGCAGTTTGCGATGGGATGACTAACTTAGCGCATTTAACCAGCGCTACCAGCCACATGACATTTGACTCCGATTATTCGCTCCAGTCGCTCAATACTTTTGGAATTGATGCAAAAGCATCTTATTATGCCTCGACAAGCTCAATCGACGAATTGCGCGAACTACTCGTGCAGGTTGAGGGCCGACCTTTGCGCATCCTGGGAGGCGGCAGCAATATTCTGCTTACCCACGACGTAGCGGGGATCGTTATTCACAACAACATACAAGGCATCACCATCAAAAGCGAAAACGAAACCCACGCGCTTGTCTGCGCCGGAGGTGGGGTTAACTGGCATCAACTGGTGTTGTGGTGCCTGAAGCACAATCTGGGGGGTATCGAAAACCTTTCGCTCATACCTGGAACCGTGGGAGCCGCCCCCATACAAAATATCGGCGCTTACGGCGTAGAAATCAAAGACGTATTTAGCCACCTTGGAGCGGTATCGCTTGAAGATGGTAGCCTGAAAGTATTTCGACAAGACGAATGCCGGTTTGGTTACCGCGACAGTATATTCAAAAGGGAAGCGGCAGGCAAGTATTTTATCGCGTATGTGTATTTACAGCTTACCAAAAAGAACCACAGCTTGAATACTGCATACGGCGCAATCCGGGATATTTTGCAGGAAAAGGGAATAGCGGAACCTACTATTCATGATGTCAGCGAAGCCGTCATCAGCATTCGCAGCAGTAAACTGCCCGACCCGGCCAAGCTAGGCAATGCAGGTAGTTTTTTTAAAAATCCGGAGATACCTGCCGCCCAATTTGAGGCCTTGCAGCAGCAATACCCCCGTATCGTCCATTTCCCGGGAAGCGACGGCCGGGTAAAAGTGCCCGCGGGTTGGCTCATTGAGCAATGCGGCTGGAAAGGATTTCGGGAGGGGCCGACAGGTTGCTATGATAAACAGGCGCTTGTATTAGTCAATTACGGCGGTGCATCGGGCCAGGATGTACTCGGGCTGGCGCAGCGGATTATTAATAGCGTAGAAAAGCAATTTGGCATCAGACTAGCCCCAGAAGTTAATATCTGGTAGCATCTGCGAGGGATGCCCCAAAACGCCCCAAAATGCCTCATTTATAACTTTAATATAGCCATAACAACGTATTTTGCAGAAATATCGTTACTGATATAGATTTATACCAACCATAAACCATAGAAAAACGGGGAATTTTGAAAAGCCGGTTCACATATCTAATATGGCTATGGGCAATCGTTGCCTTATTGGGGGCGATGGGTTGCGAAAAACAACGCGTGCGAGTGGCGCCGAAATTCTCAAGTTATCCGCCGTTTTTAGCCGCAGACCCGGCGGAAGTGGACGAGTTATTGAGTGAAATGAGTACGGACCAGCTCATTGGCCAAATGCTGGTATTGCGCATATGCGGGGAGCCTTCTTCGCAGGTGTACCAATGGGCAAGAAAGGGCACGATTGGCGGCGCGATCATGTACGATATTGGGTTGAAGCGCTTTTTGGTAGCTTCTGATAGCCTGCGTAGCATCGCTGCGCCATTATTTTGGCAGGGCACGGAGGCTTCTTTATTGCTCAACAACCAGTTTAACGATTTGCCCGTATTTCCTGCCGAAGCTACGCTGCGGGTATCGCCGGCGGCAGACACCCTGCGGGAATGGCTTTCCCGGATATACCCCGCACAGGCCCTGGCATCGGGGGTTCATGTGAGTTTCTCTATCAATGTGCCGAAAGATTCACTTTCAGAAGAAAATTGTGCGACAACGGTTTGCGAAGAATTAGACAGGATCATAGAATTCAACCGCCGCCACATACTCAGCATGGGGCATTCGCTGCGACCTTCGCTTTTTACCACCCCGCGGGATTCTATTCGTGTGCTGGATAGCCTGCTGAGTCCATACCGGCAATTGATCAGGCAGGGTATAGGCGGATTTTGGCTCGACCCGGCAGCGGTCGGGCTTCCGCGGCAACCCGCCGGCTATGCAGTGAAATTGCTCAGGGAAAAGCTCGATTTTAGCGGTTTACTGGCCGGGGAGACTACTACGCCGGCAATGGCGGAAGCATTGCTAATTGCAGGGGCCGATCTGCTGGTTATTAATGACGATCCACTGCCCATACACCAATACCTGCGCCGGCTGGTACGAAACGGGGCAATGAGTCGCTCTACCCTTGAGGAAAAAGTCAGGCGAATTCTTCTGGCCAAAGTATGGTCGTATCAATTACCCGAGATAAAAGCAGGAGAACTTCAGGATGGCTTGCAAACTACCCTTAACAAGACTGCTCCCAAGCTACCTATAGACCGCGAACGGGTGTTGGCGCATTTTATATCTGAAGACTGGCGCGTATTGCAGCATCGGATCAGTGAGGCGTCGTTGTCTATGGCGCATCGCCACCGACAATTACCCCTTTCCGGCGCTTCACCGCGTTCTTATCGGATTGTTCAATACGGTGGAGGGCCCGCCAAATCATTTACGCAGTTTGTGAGCAGGTATGCCCGTGTGGATACCGCTTATGTATTATCGGATGCCCGCTGGAAAACTCAATTGCGCACTGAGTTGGACAGCTTTCAATCTCACTACTTTATCCTGGTATTGGACAAACCGGAGGGCTGGAAACCTGCAGACACGGCGTTCTTGTCGGCCGTCGCCAGGCTCGCCAAGCAGGCGCCTATGGTAGTAGCTCATTTTGGCGATGAGCAGCAATTGGAGCAACTCGATACAAGTTATGCTATTATTCACGCTCCCGAACGCACCGAGGATACCGAGGCACTGATGGCACAGCTACTTTTTGGCGCCGCAGCAGGTCAGGGCCGTTTGTCCTCAACCTTGCTCCAACGGTTCGACTATGCCCGGTTTGGCTTGCCTAAAGTGCAACGCCTCACATATAGCCGCCCCTCCTCAGTGGGCATTGCGCCCGAAAAACTGGCCGGTATAGACGCGATTGTGAATAGCGCTATCGATAGAAAAGCCATGCCTGGGTGCCAGGTAGTAGTAGCCAAAAGCGGGCAGATCATTTATTCTAAAGCTTTTGGTTATCATGCTTACGATAGCTTGCAGCGTGTGCGCTACGACGACCTGTACGACGTGGCGTCGCTCACCAAAGTCGCCGCCACTACCCTTATTGCCATGAAAGCGTATGAAGAAAAAAAAATCAGGGTAAACGACAGGTTAAAAAGCCATATGCAACTCAGCAGACGCGCTACTATCAGGGATATCACCATAAAGCAATTGCTGGTGCACGCTTCCGGGCTTCCTGCGGGTATGCCTGTAGTGCCTTATCTTCGCTACCGTGCCGTCCCCGGCCTCGTGTGCAAAGAAAAAGATTATTTCTGCCGCACAAAAAGTAAACCATACAGCCTGCAAGTAGCAGATAGTTTTTATTTTAATCAGCGCTATATCAACGAAATATGGAAAGGAGTGTCTACTACGCGGGTATCGAGAAAAAAGACATACCGGTATAGCGACCTTAATTTTATTTTACTACAACAAATACTCGAACGACGCTACAAAAAAAGCCTCGACAATCTTGCTGTGGCGCAATTTTACAAACCACTGGGACTTCGCCATATCGCCTTTCACCCTTTGTCGAATTTCTCCCCCCGGCAAATAGTGCCTACCGAAAACGATACGCGTTGGCGCAAGCAACTGGTACATGGCTATGTTCACGATCAAACCGCCGCGCTTTTTGGCGGGGTGACTGGCAGCGCAGGCTTGTTTTCGAACGCGGAGGACCTGGCTGTGTTGTTTCAGTTGCTGCTGAATCAGGGCACTTACGGCGGAAAAACCTATCTGAAATCTACTACGGTGAGTTATTTTACCAGTGCCGACCACGGCAACCATAGGGGGTTAGGCTTTGACAAACCCGACGAAAAACGGCAGGCCGCGCACGCACGCAGCGCTCCCACTCTTTCTTTTGGCCATACCGGGTTTACCGGCGCCTGCATTTGGGCAGATCCCAAAGAGCAACTCGTTTTTGTCTTTCTCTCCAACCGCATTCATCCCGATGCCCGAAACCGAAAAATTTTTAATGAAAAAGTTCGCGAACGTACGCACCAGGTGGTCTACAACGCTTTGAATTCCTACCGCTTTAATATGCCTGAACTGGATTGAACGCCGGGAGCCCGGACTGGTACAAAAAAATAAGCCGCATCGTTGTTGCGATACGGCTTATCTTATCATCATAATCCCATGAACATATACGAAACTGAAAATCTGACGAAGTCGTCAGTATATTTTGATCTTATCGATGTCAGTGTTGAAAATCAAACCCTCTTCGGGTATTTGCTTTAGTAAGCCAGGTTACTTATCCCTAATAACCTGGCTTACTTCAGGCAAATGTACAATCCCATTTTTTTTTATCCC
>JAEUUQ010000514.1 GCA_016787505.1 Saprospiraceae bacterium
CGAAGACGCCTCCATGGCCATATACCGAGCTGCCAACCTCTATTACAACCACCGCGATGATTTCGACCTGCTGCGAAGCAAAGTGATGCAGATCGACTTTTCGTGGGAGCGGGCAGCGGGGCATTACATCCATATTTACGAGGAAATGACGAGGTAGAGTATCAGATGGGGGGTAGAGACGCAAAATTTTGCGTCTCTACAATCCTATTGTAGGTTTAATCGCGTTGGAGAATGACCCGTTTCGCTACATCGGGCAATCCAACTGATTTTATCCGGATGAAATAAATTCCGTTATTGAGTGAAGAAAGATCCAGCCGCTCGTCAGTCGTATTCACTAGATTGAATTCTGCAGTTTTCACAGTTTTGCCATTTGCATCGCATACTTCGAGTTGCACAACTCGATTCGCGAAAGCGCTCAGATCGAGGGTGATTTCGCCGCTTGCCGGGTTGGGGTAAACCTGGAAATCGGCGCTTGCAGCTTCTTCTATTGCTACAGGGCTGCCCGCTGTGGGCGCCGCCAAAGCCATTGCCCCCGACACGGACACGTGGTCAAAAACCGCAGTGGTAATGGCATTCACATTAATACTCTCCGCAAAAAGTCCCGCCCGGATACAGTTTGCCATACTGATTGTAGTAGAAAAGGCAAAATTCCAATTCGACCCGTCCTGGGAAGTATAACCTGAAAAATTGTTGCCACTGCGCACCAGGCGCAGCCAGATATCTTGTGGGCGGAAGAAGTTCAGGTTATTAACCGGGCCGTTGGTGGCGGTTCTGATTTCGCGGTGTATGTTGTTCGTCAGTTGCGTTTTGAGGGCTACTTTTTTAGAGCCAGTGGCTGTGGTTTCGCGCAGGGTAATGCCGGCCCAGCCTCCGCCATTCGCGCTGACCACGTGGGCAATGATCTCCCCATTGCCGCACAATTGCCGGGATACCAGGTGCTGCACATCGGATGTTGGCGTAGAAAAACCGGTCGCCGAGAGGGTGAATTTTTGCCCGCTGCACGGCTGGAAGATGCTGTTACCATTGGCAGTACCCACATTGGCGCCGCTAAAGCCCGGCGGCAGGGCAGTGCCTTCCTGTACGGTTATTTGGGCGGTGCAAGTGGCGTTATTTCCATTGCCGTCGTTTATCTGTACTGTCGCCGGAATGGTCTGCCCTACCTGTGCACAGCCGACAGCAGCAGGCGACACATTGACGAAGTTTACCGTGCCGCAATTATCGCTCGAAGCGCCCTGGTTGAACACATCGGCTGCGGTGAGGGTATAATTGCCCGTGGCATCAAGGGTCACCGTGGTGTTGCGGCAAACGGGGGTAGGCGGCGTATTGTCAACGCCGGCAGCCACCAGGGCGGAAGTATTTTTTACACAATTTGAGGCTCCATTATCTGTTACCGTGATGGTATAGTTGCCATCCGGTAAACTCGTAAATATGCCGGTATTATTGCTTTGATTTACCGGGCCGGATATGGAATAAGTTAAAGGGCCCACACTTGGAATTGCCGTAACGGTAATACTGCCGTTGTTTGTGCCGGGGCAATTTCCGGAGGAAGTTGCCACGTTGGTAATGGAAAGATTGCAACAACTACCTATGGTGGGGCCGGTTTTCGTATCTGAGCAGCTGGGATCATCGGTAAAATTCATCGTGACCACCGTCGGCGTGCCGTCTGCTTTAAATTTCACATTGTTAAAAATGTGCGAGTTGCCAACGATGCTGGTTGCCAATATAGAATAGGCACCTATAACATCGCCGCCGGGCACGATTTGCAGGCTGCCGGTAAAGGGGCGATTAAAAAAGGACGCGCCGACATTGTGCGTAAAAAAGTCGTCGCTGGGGTCATTAGGCGTCCCGTTGTCATCGCAGGGGCCCGGGTTGCCAAAGAAGTTCACCGTTATTGTACAGGGCGGGGGCGGCGTGGAGCAGGGCTGCACGGTCGGGCCGGTTTCCGTATCTGAGCAACCGGGGGCGTCGGTAAAATTCATCGTGACCACCGTCGGCGTGCCGTCTGCTTTAAATTTCACATTGTTAAAAATGTGCGCGTTGCCAACGATGCTCGTCGTGAGTATGGAATAGGAGCCAATAACATCGCCACCGGGTACGATTTGCAGGCTGCCGGTAAAGGGGCGATTAAAAAAGGACGCGCTGACATTGTGCGTAAAAAAGTCGTCGCTCAGGTCATTGGGCGTGCCGTTGTCGTCGCAGGCGCCCGGGCCCCCAGAGAAGTTCACCGTTATCTGACAGGGCGGCGGCGGCGGTGTGGAGCAAGGTTGCACGATAGGGCCGTCGAAATTCACCGCAGTACAAGTTGGTTGGGCGCTAAAGAATACCGTGACTTCTGTTGGGTCGCCATTGGCTTTAAAACGCACCCCTTCAAATACGTGCATATCTGGAGAATCTAAATCGGGCACATCCACTGAAAGCGGGCCGGCGCCGGGGAGGGCGTCATCTCCCAGTTCAATTTGTAGCTCGCCGGAGGTAGGAGGATTGAGAAATTCGACAATCACATCAACTGTGTAAAAATCATCGTCTGGATCGGATGAACCGTCGCTATCGCATGGCCCTACGTCATCAAAAGAAATATTCGTGATTGCGCATTGCATTGTAGTATTATACAGCAGAATAGTTTTTTTTGCCGCTTGGGGCATAAGCCCTGGGAATAGCAGTGCTGCCAAAAGAAGTATTTTTTCCATGGTCGGTTATTATTTAAATTGGGTGGTAATAAATTCAGGATTTCACAACTGGTGTTGTCCAAACATATTGTGAGGAAACTATACGGATATAATACATTCCGGCGGCAAACAAGCTTAAGTCGATTAAATGGCTGTCATTAACTTTCGAAAAAGCCTGGAGCAGGCGGCCATTCGCATCAAAAATATGGAGGTCAACTCCGCCGACAGGCAAGCTGCCGGTAAAATCGAGTATATAAACCCCGTTTTCTCCTGTTGCCATAATCGACGCGGGCGCCTCTGCTTGCGGTTCATTGCCGGGAGTAGTGGATGCGCTAAATTGCCAGAAATCTTTTTTGTAGGCCGACGACTGGTTGGCAACCACAGACGAATAACCCAATCCCAAATAGCCCTTGCCGGTAGAGGTAGCATAAGTAATAGGGGAATACCTGATAGGTTCGCCTAGCTCAAGAAGATCGCCGAGGTTGTCTACTGTATTGGTAGCAGGGTCGTAGCTGCTCACAAACCCGGCGTTCAACCCATAACACAGGTATATCTTGTTATTGAGCGCAAAAGCAGCAGCGTTCACAAAACTCAGGTTGGCTGCATCGATAGTTTTTAAAACCCAGCCACTGGCTGCATTGTTGAGGTTAAACTCTTGTATTTCAGTATAAAAGACGCCTCCATTACCTCGCCCCCCCACAAGATAAGCCTTGTTATCGGCAACTACGGCGACTGCTCCGTAGCGAGACGGCAGGTTGCCTAAATTATTCTGGATGGTCCAATTATCCGTGCCGGGATCGTATTTCCACCAATCACTCAGAAAAGCAAATTGGTCGTTTACGCCCGTACCTACATACGCGGAACCACTTAAAACGAATACGGCTGCTTTAGAGCGGGCGCCGCCCTCAAAATTTCCCAATTGGTTCCAACTGTTATTGGCGGGATCATAACGCCAGAAATCATTAAAAACAGCAGTACCGGTACTCTCAAATGCAACGCCTAACCCGACGTATCCCTTGCCGTTAAGCGAATAAGCTATGCCCGTTTCGCGGCCGGCGCCGGGGAAGTCTGCTATTGGCGTCCACTGGTTGAGTGCGGGATCAAATTTGTAGAAATCCTTGGGATAAACCCCAGCTCCGGCTTCGCCCAGACCGACGTACACGATGTCGTTGATTACAAACCGTACCGCACCGAAACGACCCGAACCCGGAAAATCGGCACGAGGAGTAAATGTTTGGGAAAAACAAGGAATAGACAAAACCAATAGCGCCCCAAAAAACAACTTTTTCATAGTGATGACCTTTTGAATATGAGTAATAATACTGCGCAAGTCCAAATTGCATGCGCTAACAAAAATAGGTCTGCACGGTGAACGTCGTCTGTTAGGGTTTACAGCCGGTAAAAAAAACGAGGCGATTGGTAAGTCCCGGTTTATAACACGCGTTTCAACGCGTCACGATATCTATAAATTCTTGCCGTTTGCTGCGCGCTACAGGCACGGAGCGTCCGTTCGACATCAAGACATCTCCATCGGCGCGCACGAATTTTTTGATATGGTGCAGGTTGATCAGGTGGGAATGATGCGCGCGGTAAAAAAAATCGAAATGAAGCATTTCTTCTACTTCTTTCAGCGATTTTGACACCAGCAGCGGGTCGCTGTTCGACAACCAGATGCGGGTATAACTGCCATCGGAGTCGCAGTGTACAATGTCAGTTATTTCAATAAAAATTAATCCTTCGAGTGTAGGAATCACCATTTTCTGGGGTTGAGTTTGCCGCAGGGGGTTGAATTGCTGGAGTACGTCGTATTGCCGGATTTCGGGCAACACTTGTGATTGCGCTGCTTTTTTCACGGCGGCCACCAGATCTTCTTCGGAAATGGGTTTTAATAAATAATCGAGTGCGCTGTATTTAAAAGCCCTCACGGCGTATTGGTTGTAGGCAGTTGTAAAGATGATTTTAAAATTGACAGGGCGGCATTGATTGAGTACCTCAAAGCCATTCAATTTTGGCATTTCAATATCTAAAAACACCAGATCCGGTTGGTTGTGGCGAATAGCTGCGAGCCCTTCCAAGGAGTCGGTATATGCGCCGATAATTTCCACTTCCGGGCAATGATGGGCAGCGAGGTGTTTGAGTAATGCTACGCTTTGCGGTTCGTCGTCGAGCAGAATGGTTCTAAGCATAGAAAACAATTCTTAGTTTAAGCCCCTTCGAGGGGAATTTTCAAGGTTACCCGGGTTCCCTGGGCTACGCCCTGAGGGTCGAACAAATCCAGAATTTCTACGGAAGCTTGCGTGCTGTAGAGTTCATTTATAATCTTGATGCGTTCGTCGGTCACTTGCAAGCCGTGGCTTTTGTGCGCCACTGCGCTTCGGCTTTTGAGATCGGCAGCTTTTTTGCGGCCTATGCCGTTGTCTTCCACTATAATACACAAAATATTAGCTTGCCGGCTGATATCAAGAAGAAGCATGCCGCCATCGCCGTCGCGGTTCATGAGTCCGTGCCAAATTGCATTTTCAACAAAAGGTTGCACCAGCATAGGAGGCAATTCGAGGCCGTCGAGGGGCAGGTTATCCTGTATGTTGAATTTGTATTGAAATCGCCCGCCATAACGCATTTGTTCCAATTCGATGTAATAGCGCAGCGTTTCCAATTCATCGTGCAGGCTGATAAATTCTGATCGCGATGCGTCAAGGACTTTTCGAATGAGTTTAGAAAATTTCTGGAGATACCCCGATGCGTTTTTGGGGTCGTTTAATAAAATAAAAGTATTAATAGAATTGAGACAATTAAACACAAAATGGGGGTTCATCTGCGCGCGCAGGGCAGCCAATTCGACCTCCGCCACTTGTCGCGAAAATTCAGCTACTTCTCGTTGTAATTCGGCTTCCCGCTGCTTATAACCCGCTTCCCGTTCCCTGATCTCTACCTGGCTGCGGATCTTTTTTATCCTATTTTGAAAATAAAAATATGCAGCATATGCCAGGGCGCCGAAAACCAGCAGGCGGAACCACCAACTGGCCCACCAGGGCGGGCGTATTTTCACCTTAAAAACGGCCGGTTGCTGATCCCAAACCCCTGCACTATTGGCGGCGAATACTTTAAACGTGTAGGTTCCCGGAGCGAGTTTGGGATAATTGACGGTGCGAAACAGATTGGTTTCGGTCCAATTATCATCCAGCTCTTCCAGTTTATAGCGAAACGCCATGCGCTCGGGTTGCGTATAATTGAGGGCGGTAAAATCGAAGGAGAGGAAATTTTGATTATAATTTAGTATCAAAGGGGTTTTTGCCACGTCGTCAATATCAAAAGGATAAAATTGATTTCTTACCTTAAATTGGCTGATATGCGGATTGGCAGGAGCGTCGTTTTTGTCGGCCAACAAAGGGTCGAACCTGAAATTGGCGCTTAATAACGTGATGAAGTACTCGCTTCCGATTTTGGACCGCCCCCTGACTACGCCGGTATAATTGCGTAGATACGAAGCCCCACCGGCTGCCGTGTACCATTTAAAAGTGCGGGCTTCCGTATCCATTCTGCAAAGACCCTGACTGGTAAGCACCCACAAAAAACCTTCCTGATCAAAAAACACGTAATAGCAAACCGTTTTGAGAAACCCGTTTTTATCATTAAAAAACTCGGTTTTGCCGGTCGAGGGGTCATAACAGCCCAATGATCCACGGGTGCCAAACCAGAGTTTTCCTTTTTTATCAAAAGCCATTTCGTAAGCGCCGGTAATGTCGCCTTCTTCGCCGTAATCGGCTTCGGTAAGCTTTTCTACCTTGCCGCTGTGGCGATCTACCCTGTGAATGCCATAAAATCCCGATGTCACTAAGTTGCCCTGCGCATCAGGCAGGATATCCGAAAGCGCCTGGCCTGACATCGTGCTCATGGACTGCCTGCCCACGGCAGAGAATCGGGATTGCCCTGTTCGGGTGTTGTATAGTACAACGCCGCCTACTACCAGTATCCACAGTTCGTCCTGCCCTATTGGCACAATTTTCATAGCGGCAGGGGGCGCGTCTTTGGCGCCCAGTGCCAGGACTCGAAAGGATTTGCCGTTGTCGTTGGAGTATGCCGCCCCATTGGCAGCGGCTATCCACAACACACCTTTTTGATCGTAGACGATGTCGTCAATATTGAGCGCATCGCGGTCCTTGAATTGCCATTGCAGCACTTGCCGGTTTTGGGTGTGATAGCGCACCAAGCCGCCGCCCTGGATGGCTACCCACCAGATAGCGGGATCGGCCTTGTCGGGTAAAATGCGATTGACAGCACCCAGCGTTTCTTCGCCCATAAATGGAAAACGCACGGGCTGGAATTGTTGGTCGTTCAGGTCCAATTTGATAAGCCCGCCCTGGTCGGAGCTTAGCCACACCACGTTATCTGAAAACCTTCCAACCCCCAAAAGATCAACAGGGGGTAAGCCGTTGGGCTGCAGTGGGTCGTGCTTAATACAACCGGAAAAACGCCGGTTTTTGGTATCAAATAAAACAATGCCATTGCCGAAGCTGGGTATCCACAAAACGTCTTTTCCAGTTAGTTTGGGAACCGTGCACATTTTTTCTGCAGTTATACCCCGAAGCCCTCTGCTGTAATACGCTCCTGCTGGAAACTCTTCAAATTTATCCGTTCGAGGGTCAAAAAGTGTCATTTTATTGCTTTCCGGCAACCATACCAGGCCTTTATCGTCTATATAAATACCCGCGATATTGGCCATCCGGGGGAAAAATTGAAGTTTTTCATTTTTGGGATTATAACAATACAAACCGGTTAAAAAAACGGTAAACCAGACATTGCCCGAAGGGTCTATATCGAGCGAATAAGCCGCCATGCCTTGCGCTTTCGTGCGCTTAATTTCCAGTGTTTTGGTATTCAATTGATAAAGCCCGTCGCCCCCCGAAATCCATATAGTTTCTTTGCCGTCAAATTTAAACCGTCGGGGTACAAACTCGAAAGTGGTGTCTTTGGGATCCACATAGTTGAAGCGGTCATTTTTTTCATCATACCAACAAATGCCTTCCGAATTGCAGACCCAAAACCGGCCGTCGCCATCCAATTCGAAAGAACATTCCTGTTCGTAGCGCAGCCCGTGAGGATTATCTTCATCAAATGGATAATTGGTAAATTTGACGCCGTCAAACCGGCTGATCCCGCTATGTTGAGATACCCACAAATAGCCATGTCTGTCAACGGCCAAATCACGGGTCAGGTTGTTGGCAAGCCCGTTTTGGGTGGTATAGGTGGTAAATTTCAGGTTATTCAAATCCTGAGCCGGTAACAGACTCCCTATACAAAGGTTGAATAACAAGAGAATGACTGGCCTCATTGTGACGGTGTTCTTTTTTTGCGACCTAACAAAGATAAGAAACGCCGTTGAAAGCCAGTATCTTATAAGAGCCGGTTTACAACTGGGATAAATTAGCCTACCGTTCGTCCGACTGGGTTGATAATTGGGATGTGAGGGGGGTAGCGCCGCAAAAATTTTGCGGCGCTACTATTCAAGGCTTGCTTCCCCCTTTTACATATTTCTCGAGCCAGGCATTTTGCTCGTAAAGCATATGCAGGATATTTTCGCGGCCCTGATAGCCGTGGCTTTCATGCGGTAATTGCACGTACTTTACCGTGCCCCCGTGGCCTTTGATGGCATTAAACAGGCGCTCGCTTTGTATGGGAAAAGTGCCGCTGTTGTTGTCGGCTTCGCCGTGGATCATCAGGATGGGCGTTTTGATCTTGTCGGCATAGCTAAAAGGGCTCATGCCATTATATACCTCAGGCGCTTCCCAGTAGGTGCGGTCTTCGTTCTGGAAGCCGAAAGGTGTTAGCGTGCGGTTATAAGCCCCGCTGCGGGCTATGCCTGCTTTAAACAAGTTGGTATGCGCCAGCAGGTTGGCGGTCATAAAGGCGCCGTAACTGTGGCCGCCCACCGCCATGCGGTTTTTATCGCCCACGCCCATCTCGGCAAGTTTATTAATAGCCGCTTCTGCGTTCATTGTAAGCTGCGCTACAAAGTCGTCGTTGGGCTTTTTATCGGCACTGGTGGCCACGATGGGCATCTCGGCGTTGTTGAGCACGGCGTAGCCCTGGGTGACATAAAACACCGGCGAGCCCCAGTTGAGCATCGTAAAGCGGTGTTCGCTGCCGCGCACCTGCGCAGCGTCAGCAGCCGAGTTGTATTCAGCGGGATAAGCCCAGAGCAGCGTGGGCAGCGGCCCGTCGCGCTGGGGGTCGTAGCCTTTCGGCAAGTATAGGTCGCCGGTGAGGTCGACGCCGTCGGCGCGCTTATAGCTCACTTTTTGTTTGCTCACGCCCTCCAGTTGCGGGTATGGGCTGGCAAAGTTCGTCACCTGGCGGTCGGCGATGCGCAATTTGAGGTTTTTGACCCAATAATTGGGCATGTCTTTTTCGCTTTCGCGACGGGTGAGCAGTTGCAGCTTGTCGGTATCCAGCACGCGCGCTATATATTCGAACGAACCTTCGGGGCAGCGCCAGAGGGTTTCCGTTTGTTTCGTAGTGAGGTCGAAGGTAGCCAGGTAGGGCAGATCGCCTTTGGGCGAAGCGCCGGTGGTATTGTTCATCAGTACTTTGGCGCCCTTGTCAATAGGTTTGACCACCCATCGGCCAAACCCGTTTTTCTCCATCACCGGGGTACCGGGATTGCTATACGCGTCGGTGGTATTGCGCTCTACCAGCTTGTCGAGTTGGCCGGTAGACGGGTTATAGCGGTTGGTGCGCATGACTTGCTTGCCGCTAAGGCCTTCTGTCACCAACGCCAGCGTATTATTGCCCCACATGGCGCCCCAGTAACGCATCTGCGTTTTGAAAAGGGTTTTGGGTTCTCCCGTAAACGGCGCACTCAAGGCGTAGACGGCGTCGTGAAACTCCATTTCTTTTTTGATCATGCCGCTGTCGAGTGGGGCGCTCCACACCACCGTGGCGGCCTCGTCGTCGCGCCATTCGAAGCCGCGCGGCACGTTTTGTACGTTGTCGCGACCACTAGGCGCGGTTTCTGAAGATGGCAATTCGGCCAGCGTTTTGATCACCTTGCCGCTCAGATCGGCAATGACCACTTTGGAGGGAAAACCGCCCGCCGTGACGAGGTAAGAAAACGGCTTGCGCAGGGTGCGAAGCATCAGGTAGTTTTTGTCGGGCGACACGGATACGCTGCTATAGATGGCCGGCTCGCCGATTTTGGTTTCTACGCCATTGGTGTTTTTTACCAATTGAGCGGTAGCATAAAAAGCAAAAAGCTGTTCGTCGTAGGGGCTTTTGATCAAATCCTGGAAGGTGGGCCTCGGCGCCGCCTTGCCGTAGTTTTCCTGGATGGTAGGCCCTTGAGGCATCAGCGGTTTGGGCGGAGCTGCCGTAGCGGGTTGCAAGGCCGTACGGTACAAGAGCGTATTATCATCATACCACTGAAAACTGCTGCCCATCAGCACGTTGAGTGGAGATTTGTTGGCCTTCGTAGCTTTTTGCGTAGCCACGTCAACCACGTACAAGTCCACGCGATCGCCGGTGGTATGCGTGAAGGCTATTTTTTTATCGTTGGGGCTCCAACTCACGCTCCCGGCGAAGAGGGGAGCGGGGAGTCCGCTGATGGACAGTTCTTTGCCCGTGGCAATATTTTTAAAATAAATATTATTGATAAAATTCTGGCGGCTGGGCGCATAATTATTGGGATTGATGCGCAATCCTGCCAAACGCAACTCCGGCCGGGCGAGTTCTTCTACCGAAGGGTAGAGGCTGATTTCAGTGAGTGCCATCCACTCGCCCTTGCTATCAATGCTGACCCCGGGGGCGGGTTTGGCCAGCAGCAAATCGGCGATATCTTTTGGTGGTAATTTGTATGAAACATCTTCCTGGGCCACGGCTATCGTGCCCGCGGCGATAAAATAACAACAGGCAAAAAGGGCGATAAGTCGTTGATTCATCTTGTTAATGCTTTTAGTGAGAGTGGTAAAAATAGACATTTTTGCGGACATGGCGAGCCGGGCGCAAAAGCCGGTTAAGTCACAAATTTGAAAAACGGGTTGCTTTTAAGCCGGTATTGCATTATATTGCACTATCATTATACCCACCGGGTCCTCGTTTTTCCCTTTACAAACTCCTTCCCCCCACTTGCTGTGTGTGCCCTTCACACCAGTGATAGACCCGTTTTATCACCAAAACACTGTATACCTTATGCACACTAAAATCCAACTCAAGGGGAACAAAAACCTATTGAAGCAATTGGTTTTTTGTTTATTACTTGCCGGTATGCCTGCCTTGCTTACGGCGCAGACTACAATTAATGCCCGGCAGCTCAATTTCCAGGATGTTGATCTGGACCGAAGTTTCAGCAGTTACCAGGTTTTTCAAATTGACATTCAAAAAATTTACGAACTATCGCAAACGGGGAACCGATTCCACTTTTCCCTTAAGCTCGGCGAGCAATTAGAATGGGATCTGCAATTGGACTACCACGACATGCGCAGCGCCAATTACCGCGAAGTAGCCCTCACCGAAAGCGGGCCGAAGTTATTGCCCCGCAGGCCTAATATTACCTTCAGAGGTACCCAGGGACCGGATTATGAACCCGTGCGGTTTACTATCACGCCCGATTATATGTTGGGTATGATTGACTATAATGGGGAGACATACTTCATTGAGCCGCTGAAACGGGTAATTCCCCGTGCCGGCGCCGATTATTACTTCGTCTACCGGGCCACCGATGTGCTCACCGATCCTACGCTGGAATGCACCTTTAACGCAGGCAAAAAATACGCCTTGCCGGAAAAAGAGGAAGACCACCCCCATCCACACGAAGGCCAGGCAAAAATGGCCTGCAAAGAAGTGGAATTGGCTACTGCCGCTGATTTCCTCATGTTTAGCAAATATGGCAGCGTGGCCGCCGTCAACGACTTTATCATTACAGTGACCAACCTGATGGAGCCGCTGTACGACGATTTCAACCTGAATTACCTCATCGTCGACCAGTTTGTGCCCACGTCTGCCATGGCCGACCCTTTTACGACCTCCGACGAAGCCTTTGATATCCTCGACGACTTCTCGGCCTGGGCGCCGGGCAATTTAGCAAACCACGACGTCGGACAGATCTGGACCGATCGCGATATCCAGGGTTGCGGCGGCGGCCCCGACAACTTCGGGTTGATCGGTTGCGCCCAAAGTATCGGCGATGTGTGCGGCGATACGCGGTATAACGTGTGCGAAGATTTTTCGAATAGCTCCAATTGTCTGCGCGTACTCAGCGCCCACGAACTCGGCCACAACTGGGACGGGGTGCACGGGGAAGCCAACTCCAATACGATTATGTGGCCCACTATCAATTGCAGTGCAACTACCTGGGCCGCAGGCAATATCACTCGTATCCAGGATCACATTGACTCCCGGGCTTGTCTGAGCGACTGCGGCACGCTTTGCAATATTGATGTCGGCGCAGTGATAAGCCATGAGAATTGCCCGGGCGATAACGACGGGGCTATCAGCGCTTTGATATCCGGCAATATGGCCGCCGTAACCTATGAGCTTACCGGGCCGGTAAATGCAACCAACAATACGGGGATGTTTGACAACCTGCCTCCCGGCGATTATACCTTGCGCGCTATCGACGGGGTTTACAACAAAACCTGTTTCGATGAAGTCGACGTGACCATTAACCCAGGCACCGACAATCAGGACCCTACCGCCGTCTGCAAAAACCCCACGCTGGTTTTCAACGGGGAAGAACAAATCGCGCTCAAAGATACGGACGTATGGAATGAAGCCGCCAGCAGCGACAACTGCGAAGGCGTATTTTTTGTCAGCGTTACCCCCTCAATCATCTCTTGCGAAGACATAGGCAGCGTAATTCCCGTTACTGTCCTTATCGAAGACGAATCCGGCAATACCGACGATTGCGTAAGCTTTGTCACCGTAGAAGGCTTGCCCTGCGGATGGAGCCAGCAGCCCAACGGCATCAACTGCGTAAATGGCAACGAGATCAGCTATGACGTGCCTACAGAAGTGTTTACCGCTACCAGTTCCGATTGTTATTTCAGCAGCCCATATGCCAGCGATGAAATGGCATTTGCCCAACACGATCTCTGTGGCGACGGCAGCCTCACGGCGCAAGTCACCAGCATCAGCGGCAATAGCCTGGGCTGGGCCGGCATCACTATGCGGGAAAGCAATGCCGGAGGCGCTAAAAAGGTGCAATTGCTGACCAACCTTAGCAACCTGCACCGCAGGGAAGTGCGCTATACGACCAACGGAACCGCTTTTCCGCAGCAACTCCCAAGCTCAAACCGCTACTGGTTGCGCCTGGTGCGCAATGGCAACCAATTCGTGGGCTATGCCTCGGCCAACGGCCTGCAATGGTTTCAGGTAATGGCGGTAACGGTGAATATGAATGCCTGTATCGAAGTCGGACTGGTAGTCACCAACTACGAGCAAATGAGCGCCGTGACCGCCACTTTTGCGAATGTGGCAGTGGTAGACTTCATGATGCTCTCGGCGCCGCCGCCCAGTGGCGCAGTGACCAGCGGCCAGTCGCTCGATTTTGAGATTTATCCCAACCCCGCTTCCGGCGAGGTGAATGTAAACCTCAGCCCGTATATCGGTCGGTCGGTGCGCCTCGAATTGTTTGATATACACGGAAAATCCCGGAATATAGTCGAGTTAGAAGCGGTGGAGACTCCCACACAGCCCATCGACTTATCGGCTTTTCCAACCGGCATGTATCTGATCAGGGTGCAGACGGAGGGGATACCAGATGCAACGAAACGAGTGGTGTTGTATAATTCACACTAAGCGCAGAATCATCGTAGAGACGCGATTAATCGCGTCTCTACGATTTCACCTCCCTGGCATCCTGGCTACATAGAATGCCAGTAATAAGGTTTTAAGACGGTCTCTAAAACTTTCGCGTCAGCCCCACATTCAACCCAAGCAGGGTGTATTTTTGGATTAACCTGTAATCCGCTGTGGTAAAGTTTGGCAATACGCGCAGCGACGGCGCCAGGCTCAGTTGGGTTTTGTCGTCGAATGCGAAGCCAAGGCGCAAGCTTCCGTAATAACTCAGCCCTATCCGCGGACGCATGACGTTATCCGCATCCTGAAGGCTGATGATATCTCCATTTTCGGATAGAATATCACCTCTGGACTGTAAAGCCAGGTTGACATATACGCCACCTTCAACACCCAGCGACCAGCGATCTTGGCGCCACTGATAACCCAGCAGCACCGGCACATCCAGCAGGGTGTATCGGTTGTAGGTCCGCTTGCGGTAAGTAATGTAGCGTGTCACCGGCACGTTACCTCTGGTTATTATAGAATCGCCATTGGAATCGATATAGATTTCCACAATGCCGTCTGGGATCGAATCGTACTCGGTGCGTGAACCACTGGTATAAAAACGCTCGTTGATACGAGTATAACCAAGTCCTGCAAAGACATACACCCCCGAGCGATGCTGTACGCCTGCCAATAAACCTGCGCTTGCATATTCCAGTGCGTCTTCTGTATCCAGGCGGGCCCGGCGGTAATCGGAAGAATCGCCGGGATGTGATTGCAATGTTTTGAATACTAAGCCCATTCCGGCCTCCGGGCGCAACACGAATGCCGTTTTTTTTCTGGTCGGCTTTGCCGGTATAACCGCCGCAGGAATCTGCATATTTTCCTGTTCGCGTGTCAACTGGGCTTTTCGTATCTCGATCGTTTCCACAACGTTTGCCTGGCGCACACCCCCCTCTACCCCTCTCTCCCTCTCTCCCTCTCTCCCTCCCCCAGTCGCACCCCCGGCCCCTAAAGGGGAGTCGGTGTCGTCAGTCAGTCGCAAAGTCGCAAAGTCGCCCCCTTCCCGACCTCCGTGGTCGGTACGGGACTCCTTTCGGTCGCGCCCAGTCGCCCCCTCTCTCCCTCTCACCCTCACCCCCTCACCCCCTCTCCCAGTCGCACCCCCGGCCCCTAAAGGGGAGTCCGTCTCATCGGCCGGTCGTACAGTCGTAAAGTCGTACAGTCCCAAAGTCGCACCCCCGGCCCCTAAAGGGGAGTTGGTGTCATCGGCCCCTCGTACAGTCGTACAGTCGTACAGTCCCAAAGTCGCACCCCCGGCCCCTAAAGGAGAGTCGTTGTCATCGGCCGGTCGTACAGTCGTATAGTCGTATAGTCCCAAAGTCGCACCCCCCAGCGCCAGCACCAACGCGGCGGCGCCGCCTGCCCACCACCAGAAAAAGCCTCGCCGGCGTTTTTTATCCTCGGCCAGCAGGGGCGACAGCCGGTCCCACAACGCCCCAGTATCGAGTGGCGAGCGATGGTCGGACAGCGTATGGCGCAAGTGATCGTCAAATTGTGGATCGCTCATATCTTTATTTTTTCCCGGTCAGCAATCATGGTTTGCAGCAGCTTTCGCGCGCGGGTAAGTTGCGAGCGCGAGGTACTTTCTGTAATGCCCAGCATAACGGCTATCTCGGTGTGTGGGTACTGTTCAATGACGTTCAGGTTGAAAATTTGGCGAAAGCCTTCCGGTAATTTCGCGATAAGCGCCAACAACTCCTCGGCGCCCAGGCGAGCATACACATCGGGCAAAAGAAAAGGCTCCTCCGCAGCGTCCAACTCGCCGTTTTCGCGGCGATACCAGCTTTTGTCGAGCGCATGGAGGGCGGTAGTGACCACAATGCGCCGCATCCAGGCTTCAAACGAGCCCGTAGGCGCGTAATTGGGGATAGCCCTGAATATCTTGAGCAAAGCTTCCTGCAGAATGTCTTCGGCTGCCTGACGGTTGGGGGCATACCGCCTGGCCACCGTCATCAACATCGGCGAATACCGCTCTACCAACGCTCGTTGGTAAAGCGGTACGCCTTTTTGGCAACCTTTTATGATATCATGCTCTGTCAAGAGAATGGATTTAAAGCGCTTTATTGTGTTCGTATCACCGCAAATTCCCCGCTGATCGGCGTATCCGGGAATTCCTGCTGGTTGGCGTTGTAAAAGTCCATCGTACCGTTGAATGT
>JAEUUQ010000529.1 GCA_016787505.1 Saprospiraceae bacterium
GCCCTTTTTTATTGATTGTTGGCGAACGGTAAACGTTCGCGCTACAGCATCGGCGAACGGTAAACGTTCGCCCTACGTCCATTCCTCCTGTACGGGATGATCCGGCAATTGGAGGAAACGTTCCATTTCCTGTTCGATATAACGGGCTTGTTCGGCAGAGGTTAGGCCTTGCATCAGGGGCAGGCGGTCTTGTTTGCGAATGGCAATGAGTCGGAAACGGTAATCAGGGCGGCCGTTGGTGCGCGAGGCTATGTATTGCTCTACAAAGAGTTGGGTAATATCGGCGGTATCGATGCTTTTATTGGGTGAAAATATCCAGGGGATGGGCTTGTGCTCGATGGTGAGCTTGCGGCGGGTGAGGGTAATATAGGTGGTATTGATCAATTTGGCAACGGTGTAATACAATAGCCCGATGCCCACCGACAGGTGCAGGCTGATGAAAAGTAGTATTTCAAAATTGCCCGTCATGATGGCGACAAGCGCAAAAGGGAACACGAGCGCATTCCAGAAAATGGTAAAAAACAGGAAAAAACCAAGTCCGCCCAATTGCCGCCACTTGATGAGCAGGTTGAGTTCGCTCAAAAAGCTGAAAGCTTCTATACCCGCAGGCATCGGAATATCGGGCCGCACCCGCGGCGCCTGAGCGATGTTCTGCTGGAAATTAAATACGTGATTGCACCGGCTGCATTTGGCTGCCAGTTGTTGGATGTTGATATCGGCGGCGAGGATTTCCGCCTGGCAGTTCGGACAAGTGAGTTGCATGAGTTACGCGCCTAGTTTTTTATCAATTGCCGTCCGGATTTCTTTAGCAATGGCAGCCAATGCAGGCTCGGGATCGGGGTGCTGGTTTACGGCTTTACCGTCGCGAGGCAGCCCCTGTAGCTTGGCAAACGGCGCGTCCTGCCAGACCGTATCTTTCAGGAAGATGGGAATGATCAATGCCTTGCCTTCGCGGTGGCGCTGCATAGCCGCTTCGATCTCTACCCCCCAGATATAGTCGGATGCCATAAAATCGGGACTCACCAATAGCAGAATAATATCGGCTTCGGCCAGTTGCTGCTTGATGGTTTCTGCCCAATCGGCGCCAGGTTCGATATCGGGGTCGCTCCAGGTGCTGATCTTGCCGCTGCGTTTCAGTCCGGCCAGGTGTACGTCGAAGCGCTGCTTGAGGGCGGCGTCGGCGCGGGCGTACGATAAAAACAGGCGCAACGTATTTGGGGGAGATTGAACGGATACTGGCTCAGCAGGTTTCGCTTGGGATACTTCGGGCGTTGCTTCCGACAGTAGGGCCAGGGCTGCGTAGGTCAGTTTGTTGTAAATCTTTCCCCATTCCGAATTATCGGTCAAGCCCAGCAGATGGTCTTTTTCGCCTTTGTTCCATTGGGCTAATAATAGGATAGCGTCGGGGAAGTCGCTGCGCATAGCTTCCAGCGCTTCCTTTACCTTGCCTTTTTCGATGAGTTGCTTGATTTGGGCGTGGGACATGTTCTCTGTTCTCGGTTGTCGGTTGTGGGTTATGGGTTGTGGGTTATGGGTTAATTAATTAGATATGAAAACCGACAACTCACAACTCACAACTCATAACCTGCATTAAAACTTCGGACAATTCACCTTCAGCCTTGTCTTTTCGGGATGCGTATAGATCAGCGACACCTCGAAAGCGCCTCGGGAGTTATTAACGGATGCTAGTTTGGAGGTAGTAATGTCGTAGCTGAGGCCAAGATTCCAGCGTTCCATTTCGAGTATAGCGGAGATGATCACGGCGTCCATGGTCATGCTTTTATCGAGTTGGTTTGACAAGTGGGCCCAGCCGCCTGCCCGGATGGCCACCTCGCGCCAGTCGCGGCTTGTATAGCGGAAATTAGCGCCTGCGGTGGTGCTGAACGAGGGGCCTTGCTTCATCACAGCCACTGCCGGCAGCACGCTCAGGTTGTCGCCAAGTGGTAATTCGCCGCCGGCGTGGGCCACCCAGCGGGAATACAGCTTTTCGTCGGCCAGATCGCGGAACGACACGTTGGGCGTATTAATATGGTGCAGGGCGCCGCCGAAATAGATGCTCAGGTTGTCATCGGCGATAGCATACCAGAGCAGGCCCGCGCTGAAGTCGAGGTATTGCTTGGAATTGCGGTCGGCAAAGCCCTCGCCGGAGTCGGAGCCGAAATCAATGATATTATTGCCGCCGTCGTATTGGCTGGAGAACCACAGCTCCTGCCAGTTGAAGCTGCGCTGGCCGAAGCCGAGTTGCGCGCCGGCTATGAGGTATTGGTCGTTTCTGGAATAACGCCCGCCGCCCAGCTGTTTCATAAAAGAAGCGCCCAGCATCACCTGGGTTTGGCTGAATTGCGAGGTGCCCACCTGATCGCGCACGGCGCTGAGGCCGAAACCCACGTAGTCGCCTTTCATCACCCGGCGGCGCGCATCAAAACTGGCGGCCATCGTGCGAAAGGGTTTGTTGGCCAATACGCTGGCATATAGCGACCGGTAATTGGCGGCAAATCGCCACTGGCCTTCGTATACGCCGATCATGGCGGGGTTGGTTTGCAGCGGGGCAGCGTAAAATTGGGCAAAACGCGTATCCTGAGCCTGGGCGTTAATCAACCCGGCAACTATCGCAACGGCTATTGCCAGTATTTTACCAGTTATGGAGTGCGTAAAATTCAACTGCATAAAATTATTTTTTAGGCAATGATGAAATCAATGGATGTTATCTGATCAAAGTGGTTTCTCCTTTAAATGTTTCGCGTTCGCCATCGATATAAACGGCGCGAACGAACCAAATGTATACGCCGCTGTTGAGCATCTCGCCTTTGAAGGAGCCGTCCCATCCCGCGTTCGGGTCGTTGGCGGGGAAGTTGCGTCCCTCGTAGATCAGCTCGCCCCAACGGTCAAATACCTGGAACAGCTCGATTTGGGTGCCTTCTTGCCCGTGTACCAACAGCCGGTCGTTGAGGTTGTCGCCATTGGGCGAAAAGCCGGTGGGCACCGCCACGATACGCGGTTTATCGACAAATATGTGAATAATATCGGTATCGTCACAGCCATTGGCATCTACGCCGTATAATTCATAAGAAATGGTGTATTGGATGTTCACCTGCGGGTCGGGGCAGATCGTGCAGCTCAGCGTGCCTTCGTAGGGTTCCGACCAGGTGAAAGTTACCGGGCCGTTGTTGTTGAAGGCGTTGGCCAACAGGCGGATGCTGTCGCCCAGCGTAATATGGATGTCGGGGCCGGCGTCAACGGAGAATTCCGCAGGTTCGCTGATGCTTATGTCGTCAAAGAATGTACAATTGTAAATGTCTTGCACGTACACCGTATAGTTGCCCGCAGCCAGGCCGATGAGCGTTGAACTGCCGCTCCAGGTCTGATTGTTGAGGCTGTATTGGTACGGAGGTGTGCCGCCTTGCGGAGCGACTTGTATAGAGCCGTCTTTGAAGCCGAAGCAGTCGGCATTGGTGGGCGACAGCGTAGCAGTGAGCTGATCGGGTTGCTCGATTTCAATATTTGACGTAGCCTCGCAGCCGTTGGCGTCAGTTACGGTAACCTGGTAGTCACCGGCAATAAGTCCCAACAGGCTGGCGCCGGTTTGCTGATTTGACCATTGGTAGGTATAACCTGGCACGCCTCCGGTGATGAGGCTGGTAATTTCGCCGGCATTGCCTCCGTAGCATTTGTTGTCTTCCGCTTCCAGTTTAACGGCGAGTACAGGAGGCTGATCTACCTGTACCGAGTTGGAGTTAAAACAGCCATTGGCATCGGTGACCGTCACCGTATAAGCTCCGGCGGCGAGGCCGGTGGCTGTGCTGCCGGTTTGACCGCCTGCATTGGAATCCCACCGGAAGGTATAGCCTCCCACATCACCCAGAATATTGGTGACAGTAGCCGTGCCGTCGGCGCCTTCAAAGCAGCTAACAGCAGCGGGGGCTATTTCGAAAGTAATAAGCGAGGGTTGGGGCAGGAATCGGGAGATAACCCCGAAGCAGCCCTGCTGATCGGTGATCGTAACCGTATAAGAGGTGTTGCCGGCGAGTCCCTGTGCTGTAAGGCCGCCCTGGCCGTTGCTCCACAAGAAGGTATAATCGGAAATTTCGTTGGGCTGGCCGGCGCCGCCGCTGAATTGGTTGATACCCATTTCGCCGTCGTTATAGCCGAAGCAGGTAGGCTGGTTGGCGATAATATTGGCGCCGAAGGCGGGCCAGTCGTCGAGGGTAATACTGGTATCTGCGGCGCAGCCGTTGAGGTCGGTGGCCGTCACCGAGTATGCGCCCGGCGCCAAAGCGGAAGCGGTAGCGCCGGCTTGCTGGTTGCTCCAGGCGTATGTGTAGAAGTTGCCCGTGCCACCGCT
>JAEUUQ010000576.1 GCA_016787505.1 Saprospiraceae bacterium
CGAAAACAGCCGCTCCTGGCGCAAACGAGTAGTACACCTCGGCGGCGGCGGCGCCGCCGCCGAGCAATCCCAGATCAGGAATAATCTCAACGCTATGGCCGCCATCCTCGAAACCAGTGCGATGGGCGCAGAAGTACATTCCTTTTTCAAGACCAGCTCCGAACCCGTACAACAATCACAGTCGGAGGCGATGCGCAATTACATCGAGCAAGGCATCGCTATCATGAATTTTTTCGGCCACTCCAGCCCCTACGGCTTCGACCTGAGTATCGACGACCCCGCCAACTACAACAACGAAGGCAAATACCCGATGGTGATGTCGCTGGGCTGCTACTCGGGAAAAACGTTTGTGAATTATCGCAGCATCAGCGAGCAATTTCTTATCCAGGAGAAAAAAGGCGCCATCGCCTTTATGGCTACTACCGGTTTCGGACTCTCCAATGAACTCAATAAGATCGGGCGCACACTATATAGCAAGCTGGGCAACGAACGCTACGGGCAAAGCCTGGGCAAGGCTTTCCACGACTGCCTGCGCCAATACGACAACCCCGCCAACTGGGTAGGCCTGCGGGTGCTACTCCAGCAGTTTACCCTCAATGGCGACCCCTCGACGGTGATTACGCCACTGCAAGGCCCCGATTACAAGATTGACCCCCAAAGCCTGGCATTTAACCCCGATAGGCCCAACGCCCAGGATGACAGCCTGACGATCTCTTTTGAACTTGTAAATTTGGGGAAATACCAAGCCGATAGCGTGCGCCTGGAAATACTGCGCCAACTACCCGACGCCTCTCAGATCGTCGCCGTCGACCAAAAAGTATTAGCTCCGCCCTACCGCCGAACCTACCAGTTTACTATGCCGGTATTGGGCAAACCCGCCGTTGGGTTTAATTATTTTTATATTCAAATTAACGGCGACGCAGTCGCTCCGGAATGGCCCCAACCCGAAGCCTCCCAAAACAATAACTTACTGGGCGCCGACGGCTCGCCAGGCGTGAGGTTGTATATCTTCGCCAACGGCGTGGAAATACTGGAGCCGGCGCCGTATAGCATTGCAAGCCAAAACAATATCGTATTGTCGGCGTCAACTGCCGATGCCCTGGCGCCCGCCCAACGCTATATCTTCGAACTCGATACAACGGCCCTGTTCAATAGCCCCGCATTTTTGCGATACGAGGTAAACCAGTCCGGCGGTTTGCTGCAATGGTCGCCCACAGTAGACTGGCGCGACAGCACGGCCTACTATTGGCGAGTAAGTGCTGATAGTATTGCCGGTCAGGGTTACGTGTGGTCAAGCGCTTCTTTTACTTATATAGAAAACAGCCCGGCAGGATGGCGCCAGGGCCATTATTACCAACTCAATGACGACGAACGCGAAAATGTGGACTATCCGACCGCTAACCGTACTTTTGCCTACCGCAACGACCTGCTGGAATACAGAATCCGCAATGGACTCTTAACAGCTACAAACCCCACCGTGGATGTCAACAACGATACCTACTTTTTTATCGGCGGAAGTGGTACGGTAAATCGGGGTGTTGTGGTGTATGTTTTTGATTCCCTTACGCTTGCGCCGTGGTACAATACCGCGCCAGGAAAATTCGGATCGCACTATACTACTAACTACGACCATCCCATATTTCCGTTTTGGACGCGCAATGCTACAGAGCGACAGACCCTTATGAATTTCCTGCGCGATTCCATACCTGCGCGCAACTACGTCATCGTGATGAGCCTGCAGCGGCAGCTCGATGGCGATGATTACGACCCCGAATTGTGGGCGGCCGATTCAACTACCTTCGGCGCCAATTTATTCCAGATACTGGAACAGCAGGGTGCGGAACTGATCAGGCAAACCACAACGATAGGCCCGCGGCCGTATTTCCTGATGTACCGCCAAAACGACCCCACGTTTGAAGTCAAAGAATGGCTATCGGAAGACGGCAGTACTATCCAGGAGACTTTCAACGTTTTTCGCCCCTGGACAAAGGGCGCCATTCGCTCTACCCGTATCGGACCGGCGCAGCAGTGGGGGCAGTTGATGTGGCATCGCAACGCAATGGAGCCCCAGGACCAGGAAAAACTCGAGTTATACGGCGTAAAACCCGATAACAGCGCCTTCTTGCTGGCGCCTTCCATCGCCGCCGCCGATACGACCCTGGGCTGGATTGATGCCGCCGCCTATCCTTATCTGCAGCTTCGCTATGCTCATTCTGACCCGCTGAACCGCACGCCGCCCCAATTGCAGCGTTGGACCGTATTGTACGACGAACTGCCCGACGCGGCCCTGGCGCCCAACCTCGAACTGGCCTTTCAAAAAGATACCATACAGCAGGGCGAGCCATTGCTGTTGAGCTTGGCGGTGGCTAACGTCACCCAGCCAGACATGGACAGCCTCTTGGTCAAATACACCATCATCAACAGCGTAAACGAAGAAATCAGCCGCTTTATCCGCTACGCGGAATTGCCGGGCGGCGACACTTTGCTCCTTAACTTCAGCGCCGATACCCGTTCGCTGAGCGGCCCCAATCGATTGCTCATAGAAGTCAACCCCGGCCCCGATCAGCCCGAGCGCTACGATTTCAACAACGTTGGGTTGATCAACTTTTTTGTCGACCGCGACAGGGAGAACCCCCTGCTCGACGTCACCTTCGACGGTATTCACATCATGAACGGCGACCTGGTATCGGCCAAACCCTTTGTACTGGTGAGCCTCAAAGACGAAAACCGCTACCTGTCGCTTACGGATACGGCGGTACTCCAGGCCTTCGTACAACGCCCCGGCGGCATCGACCTGGAGCCCCTGGATTACGCCTCGGGTCAACTGCGTTTCCTGCCGGCCCCCGGCGCCGGCCCCGACAATTACGCCAAACTGGAATGGACGCCGCATTTTACCGAAAGCGGGATCTACACGTTGTTTGTACAGGGGCGCGACGCTACCGGCAATGCGTCGGGGCAGTTGAACTACAAAGTGAGCTTTGAAGTCATCACCGAAGCCCGCATTTCCAATGTATTGAATTATCCCAACCCATTTTCCACTTCCACGCAATTTGTTTACACCCTCACCGGCGAAGAGCCGCCGGCTCAGTTCAGCATACAGATCATGACTGTGTCGGGTAGGGTAGTGCGCACGCTCACCCAAGCCGAGTTAGGGCCGCTGCGTATCGGCGCCCATCGCACTGACTTCACCTGGGATGGAACCGACGACTACGGCGACAGGTTGGCCAACGGCGTTTACTTGTATCGTATACTGGCTAAAGACAGGAACGGCAAGGAATACGGCCATCAAGCCGGCGCCGCCGACGCCTATTTTAAAGGAGGAATGGGTAAGTTGGTTATTTTGAGATAAGAACCTTAATAATATTTACCGGACAATTCCTTGCGGCGAGCAGATTGTCTTCCAGTTCGTGTTCGTGCACGGTTACGGTATAAAACCCTCTTTTTTCCTTTGCTCCGATAAGCGTGCACTTACCGTCTTTGCGGGATATCCGCCAGCGGTAGGCGGCTGCTTCTACGCAGGCATTACAGCCGATGCACTTTGCCCTTTGTTGGGTGATTTGTATCATGATCAGGCGTCAACGATTTTATACAACTTATCGGAGGGCCTTATTTTTTCGTGAAGCGGAAAAGTAATCGTATCTCCTTTCTGGGCTTTGTCGGCGCCTGAATCTGCAATTCTCATCTCTTCGATTTTTGCTTCGATATAACCGGTTGTGGGGCCGGTGATCATAATATCGTCGCCGACCTGCAATTGGTGCGTTTCCAGGATAAACTCAGCCACGTGGGCTTTGTCGTAATACTTGAGGCCTTTGCCGAGGTAGATCTTTTTCTTAGTGGCTTTCGAGCCGTATTCGTCGTTCCATTCGCCCATCTTGCGGCCAAGGTAGTAGCCGTCCCAGAAGCCGCGGTTATACACTGTGGCCAATTGAGAAAGCCATTGAGTTATTTTATCGGGAGTATAGGAGCCGTTTTGGCAGGCTTGGATCGCTTCTTTATAGCATTTGACTACCGTGTACACATAATCAGCAGAACGGCCCCGGCCTTCAATTTTGAGCACTTTCACTCCCGCGTCAATAATTTTGTCAAGAAAATCAATGGTGCAGAGGTCTTTGGCCGACATAATATATTCGTTGTCGACCTCAAATTCGATGCCTTCGTCCTTGTCGGTCACAATATAACTCCGTCTGCAATTCTGGATACAGGCGCCTCTGTTGGCCGAAGCGAAATGCGAATGCAGGCTCAGGTAACACTTACCGGAAACCGCCATACACAAAGCGCCGTGGGCAAAAATTTCCACTTCGACCAATTCACCCTTTGGGCCGCGGATATCCCTTCTTTTGATTTCCCGGCAAATTTCGGCTACTTGCTTCAGGCTAAGTTCGCGTGCCAATACCACCACATCCGCATAAGCGGCAAAAAACTCCACCGTATCGATATTGGAAATATTGGCCTGGGTTGAGATGTGAATTTCCAGGCCAATCTTTTTGGCATAGTTCAGCGCTGCCAGGTCGGATGCGATAACGGCCGTGACGCCGTTTTCTTTGGCCGCCTGCATGATATTTTTCATCAATGTGATATCGTGGTCGTACAATATCGTATTTAGCGTGAGGTAGGTTTTGATTCGGTTTTCACCGGCAATACGGGTAATGTTTTTCAGATCGTCGAGCGTGAAATTATTGCTGGATCTGGCCCGCATGTTGAGTTGCTCCACGCCGAAATACACGGAGTCGCAGCCCGCTTTTATGGCTGCCATCAGCGATTCATAAGAGCCCACGGGCGCCATCAATTCCACTTGCCTGTTCATAAGTTTGATAAAATGAAAAGGCAAAATTAAGGCATTATGATAAATTTAGCGGCGCTTTTTATGCCATTGGCGTCTAATAGCAGTAAATAAGTGCCTGCCGGCAAATTTGTAGTTTCTATTTGGCTCCGAGTCAGCATACGTGCTGAAATCAATCGGCCAAATGCATCATATATGGACAGGGTGAACGGCCCCGTCCATGCGACGTCAATGTGCAATGTTTGACCGGCTTTTACCGGGTTAGGAAATACGCTAAAAGTGTGATTGATTGTTGAAGAAGGAAAAGTTTGGAGAATTTCATTTTCATTAAAAACGGCTACAGCGTCGTTATTCAACACCAACCACTTGTTTCCCAATACATCAACGCTTATCTTTTGTGGAATCGCAATCTGAATTGGCGAATTGACCATATTGTATACCGACCAGTTGCCCGCGCCGTCATATTTTACCAGTGCGTTTTCAAGACCTATCCAAGCATTACCCTGCTGGTCAAAGGTGATTTCTGAAATTTGATTGGCAGGTAAAGGCGAGTTGCCGGTATGAAATACTTGAAAATTTCCATTTTGGTAAATGGCCAAACCATTGTCAGTACCTATCCACAGTGTTCCATCTTGGCGGTAGGCCAGGCAATATAGCAGGTCATTCGGCAAGTTGGAATTTGCTTCATTAAATATTTCAAATTGACCATCATAAAAACGAGCAAGCCCCCAACCGCTCGACGCTATCCATTTGTTTTGGTCGCTATCTATTACAAGGTCGACAGGATATCTAACCGGCAGCAGCGTAGTAGAATTTATGTCATCAAAATAGGCTGCCGGGTTGAGATCGTCCCAGGCAATTAATTGGGAAATAGAATTACCGCTTCCCGAAAGAAAAACGCTGATGGTCCATAGGGCGCCTTGAGCGTCAAAAGCCATCTCGCGTACGCCGCCGAACCCGGCAAACTGGGCGGCATTGGGCAATAAGGCAGAATTCTCCCAGCTTTGATTCAATCGTTTTCCAATGGCATAAAACCCGGCCCAAGGCGCTCCATTCTGATCGAAATCAAAAGCGCGCAACTGATAAGTATTAGAGTTGTCAACTGGATCGTACGACGACCAATTACCGTCATTCAACTGGAAGCACTGCCCCCTCCCGCCAATCCAGACACTGCCGTCAGGCGCCGCCTGTACTTCGTATACAAGCCCTTCCAATGGGGAATTGCCGGAATTATAATATATCCAATCGCCTTGAGCGAGTAAACCGCCAGGCAACAATAATACCAGGCAGGCGCTTAGTTTTAAAGCCATAGCAATAGGGTTTAGGATTGTTCAAATTATGTATAACGCAAAGCTCACAAAGGGGGCGCAAAGTTCGCTGTTGGTAAAAGCAGGCCTACTTCATATTACGCTCCTCAGGGTTTAGCAACAGGGTTTAGCTAAACTGCGCATGCACTAAACCCAATCGCTAAACTGCCGAAGGCACTAAACTGTTACCATCCCCCATATACCGGCACGATAAAATTGCCGTTTAAAAACGATGCCGGATCTATCTGGCTTTGAAGGACAACGCCTTTTCGCGGCGATTCGAGCAGCATCTGGGCAGCTTGAAGCATGGGCACCGCCGTTGTAGTCTGAATGGCGCGCAGCTTGTGCTTGCCGACCAACTGGGGTAGTATCAGTTTGGCTACTTCCCTGCGGCGCAGCGTGCCGCCGGCGTCTTTGCCCTCTACTGCAACGTAAAGTATAATCCTGTCGTCTTCCACGTGGGGGATCGCGCGTAACATTTCGCGCTCAAACGCAGCAAACGGGTCCTGTTCGTGGCGCATGGCGGCAAGCAGGGTTTTTACCCATGCATAGTGGCCGGGATGCCGCAGCGTTTTGTAGTCGAGCGAGCGCACTTTG
>JAEUUQ010000583.1 GCA_016787505.1 Saprospiraceae bacterium
CCAGAAAGCCGCCATCCTGGGGGCTATCTCCGGGGCCATGCACGTCCACACCATGGCCGAGGCCTACGGCGTCACCGTCGTGATGCACACCGACCACTGCGCCAAAGAGCTACTGCCCTGGGTAGATGGGTTGCTCGACGCGGGAGAAAAATTCTTTGAATCGCGGGGCTATCCTCTTTACAGCTCTCACATGCTCGATCTATCAGAAGAGCCCATCCACGAAAACGTAGAGGTTTGCGCCAAATACCTCGACCGGATGAAAAAAATGGGCATGACCCTCGAAATAGAGTTGGGTGTGACCGGCGGCGAAGAAGACGGCGTGGACAATACCAATGTCGATAATGCGCGCCTGTACACCCAGCCCAGCGAAGTGGCCTATGCTTATGAGCACCTGGGCAAAGTGAGCCCGCGCTTCACCATCGCCGCCGCCTTCGGCAACGTACACGGCGTATATAAACCCGGCAACGTAGAGTTGAAGCCCGTCATCCTCAAAAACTCTCAGGATTACGTGCGCGAGCACTTCGGCTTGTCGGCGCAATACCCCATCAACTTCGTCTTCCACGGCGGTTCGGGTTCCTCTCGCGAAGAAATCCGCGAAGCCATCGAATACGGCGCCATCAAGATGAACATCGACACCGACATGCAGTGGGCTTACTGGCAGGGTGTTCACGAGTACTACAACGCCAAAAAGGACTACCTCCAGGGCCAGCTCGGCAACCCCGAAGGCGCCGACAAACCCAACAAGAAATACTACGATCCCCGTGCTTGGCTGCGCGAAGGCGAAAAGGCTCTTATCACCCGTTTGAAGACGGCGTTTGAGGACTTGAACTGTGTGGGAAGGAACGCTTGAACGGGGAAGGCTGGGTTTGAGGGAGAGAGGGAGAGAGTGTGAGAGGGAGGGATTCCTGTGCGCTCCGTAGCGATGCGGTTTTATACCCATCGCTACGGAGCATTCCACAGTAACCGGGCCTGCCCCGAACTCATAGAAAAACCGTAAACCAGGTTTCCAACCTTACCTGTTCAGATACCCTGCGGGTATGACAAAACAAAGGAAAAGCGCGGGCATAGCGAAAAAAAATCCCCTACCTTTGCCCCTATTCAACTATTAATTGAAATGCACGAAATAATCGTCTTAGGCGCCGGAATGGTGGGCAGCGCCATCGCCATCGACCTGGCAAAAAAGCACAAGGTAACTATTACGGATATCAGCCCGAAGGCGCTGGAGAAGGCCAAGGGCAAATGCGCCGAATTGAATACCCTGCCGCTGGATGTGTCTGACCAAACTGCGCTTGCCGCTGCCATCAGAGATTTTGATTTGGTAGTGTGCGCGGTTCCGGGCTTTTTGGGCTTTCAGACCCTCAAAACGATCATCGAGGCGGGAAAAAACGTGGTGGATATCTCTTTCTTCCCCGAAAACGCACTCGAACTGGATGCGCTGGCCAAACAAAAAAACCTGACGGCGATCGTGGATTGCGGCGTGGCGCCGGGCATGGACAATATTATATTGGGTTATTACAACGAAAAGCTGCAACTCACAGATTTTGAATGCCTGGTAGGCGGTTTACCCAAAATAAAAAAATGGCCGTTCTGCTACAAAGCCCCCTTCTCCCCTATCGATGTCATCGAAGAATATACCCGGCCGGCCCGGTATGTGGAAAACGGACAAATGGTGGTGAAAGAAGCCCTCAGCGACTGCGAATACGTGGAATTTGACAAAGTGGGCACGCTGGAGTCGTTCAACAGCGACGGACTGCGTTCTATTATTTTTACGATGCCGCATATCCGGAATATGAAAGAAAAAACGTTGCGCTACCCGGGGCACGTAGAGTATGTGAAAGTGCTCAAAGAAAGCGGCTTTTTTAATACCGAAGCCATCGATGTCAAAGGGCAAAAGGTATCCCCGCTGGATATGACTTGCAAGGTACTGTTCAAGGAGTGGAAGCTGGGCGAAACCGAACCCGAGATGACGATTATGCGGGTGACTGTGAAGGGCAAAAACGCCGCAGGCCAGGAGGAAACTATCGTGTACAACCTTTACGACGAATACAATCCCGATACCCAGACTTCTTCGATGGCCCGCACCACCGGCTATACGGCTACTGCCGCGGTGAATTTGTTTCTGGAAGGATTATTTACCGAAAAAGGCGTTTTCCCGCCGGAATTAGTAGGCAAACACGAGGCCTGTTTCCTTTATGTCATGACTTATTTGAAGGAGCGCGGGGTGATTTACGAACGGGGTATTTTACCAGAGTAAAACGGAGTTTCGCAGAGTCAATATCGGACTCTGCGAAACTTTGTGGTAACTATCACCTTAGCGTTCCAGGGGTGAGGCTTGTATTTCTGCCGGTTGCGGGAATGTCAGTCCGCCGATAGGCTGGTTCAGCATTTGGTACCAGTCCGCATCGGGTTTTTGTTCCAGTTGATCGAGCAGGCCGTAAAAACTATTCAGGTAAGCGGCTATGTCGTCGCGGGATGCTTTATCGAGCAGCTTAAAACCCGACACTATACCCAGCAATTTCTCTTTTTTGGATTGGAAAAGGTCAACCGTCTGTTGTAATTCGGCATTTGCCGCCGGATGGCCCAGATAAATGCGGTCGCGCACGGTCAGCAACTTGTGGTCGGAAGTGGGCAGCGCATAAGAGGCGTTGACCAGTCCGGAAAAGTCGTAATCGTAGCCTACCGGCAATACGTAGTTGTTGCTAAGTCGCACCTGCAGCAAGTTGCGACTCATCGCAAAATCCCAGTCAGCGTTTCCCACCATAAACTGGAACATCGACATCAGGCGCTCGTCGGCGGCCATGACGGAATCTTTGGGCACACCGCGGCACTCGCATTGCTCGCCGCCCATGCGGTTGGCGGCCTCGTCTTCGTCTTCGAGGATAAACCCGAAGCGTTTGATCTTGCCCAGGTTGGCGGGGCCGTTGTCTTCGTAGGTCACTTTCACCAGCTGAACGCGAAAGCTATTGCTTGAAAGCTCGTTATACAGCTTGTAAATCAGGTATTCGCGAAGCAAATAATCCTG
>JAEUUQ010000608.1 GCA_016787505.1 Saprospiraceae bacterium
TCGATTTTGACAACCTTGAACTCAAATCGCGCAGCTACAAATAATTAGCAGCAAAACCAGCAATATCATGAGCCAACTCAATCTTTCGCTCAAAATATGGCGTCAGCAAAATGCCAACGAAAAAGGCCGTTTTGAAACCTATCAGGTAGAAGCCAACGAGCATATGTCGTTTCTCGAAATGCTCGACGTGCTCAACGAAAAGCTTATCAGCGAAAAAAAGGAACCGGTAGCTTTTGAACACGACTGCCGGGAGGGTATCTGCGGCGCCTGCAGCATGGTTATCAACGGCCATCCCCACGGCCCCCAGCAAAAAACTACCACCTGCCAATTGCATATGCGCCATTTTAATGACGGCGATACGATTCATATCGAACCCTACCGCGCCGGCGCTTTTCCGGTGATTCGCGACCTGGTGGTGGATCGCGCAGCGTTCGACCGCATTATCCAGGCCGGCGGTTTTGTATCGGTGAATACCGGTCAGCCCCAGGATGCCAACGCGCTGCCGGTAGAAAAAGATCAGGCCTCGCGCGCTTTCGACGGCGCCGAGTGTATCGGCTGCGGCGCCTGCGTAGCTGCTTGCCCCAATGCCAGCGCTATGCTGTTTGTAAGCGCTAAGGTGAGCCACCTGGCCCTGCTGCCGCAAGGTAAGGTGGAAGCCGCCCGCCGCGTACAAAGCATGGTGAAACAAATGGACCTCGAAGGCTTCGGCAATTGCTCCAATGTGACGGCCTGCGAAGCAGAATGCCCCAAAGGCATTTCGGTCGAGAATATCGCGAGGATGAACCGGGAGTATTTCTCTTCGGTGATCACGACTGAGACGAGGGTGGATTAGCGGTTGTGGGTTGTGGGTTATGGGTTGTGAGTTGTCGGTTTCTTTTCTGTTATATAATTTTAACCCACAACCCACAACCCATAACCCACAACTGACAACCGACAATAGTTTGATTTTTCCTGGAAAAACGATAATTTGCAGGCAAACAGTTGCCCTTCAGATATAGAAAATATCTGGTTGAGCCCCGGTTCTCGCAATCGGGGCTTTTTTGTTAAAAGGTTGCAGGGTGAGCGTTTACCGCTCACCTTGATGGTTCAGGGACCCCCGGAACAAAAGCGTTAGTCCGGCGGGCGTATTCCTGGAATTCGGGGTTGTCGCGGTATTTTTCTTCCAGCATGGGAATACCTGAGACGCGAAGGAGTAGCCAGGTGAGTGTGAGTGGGCTGATACCGGCCCATATGCTGTGATCGAAAGGCAGGGTATACACGAAAATTCCCCACCAGGCCACGCATTCGCCAAAATAATTGGGATGGCGGGAAAAGCGCCAGAGGCCGGTCGTCATTATTTTCCCTTTGTTGCGGGGATCTCGTTTGAAGCGGGACAATTGGGCGTCGCCTATCGTCTCCCATAGCCAGCCGGCGGCAAAAATAAGTAGGCCTGGCAGGTGCCAGAGCGGTGAACCCGATGTTTGGTGGGAAGCCGACAACGTGATGGGAAGGGCGATTACCCACATAAACAGTCCCTGCAGGAGAAAAACCTGCAGATAACTGCGCCAAACCCAGTGGCGCCCCCATTGTTGGCGCCATTGGCGGTAGCGGAAATCTTCGGCCTCCCGGCGCCGGTAGCGCAGCCACAGATACCCCGATAGGCGGAGGGCCCAAAGCGCAATCATACCTGCCAAAATAAAGTAGGGCAAGCCCAGCGGCATTCCCGCAAATACCGGCCAGACAGCCAGCGCAAGAAACCCAAGCCCCCAGGCAATATCGACCAGCCCGTTGTCGCGTTGCCAAACGGCTACAATAAACCAGACTGTCATGTACACCCACACTAAAATGGCGGCAGAAAGAAGCATAAAATGGTTATTATTGTGTGTAAATTCACAGGTAACGTTAACAAAACCATGATAGGTTGGTTTATATATTACCAGCTATTCAACTTTCAACAATTTAAAAAATATAGTCCGTTATGATTTCCAAAAGCATGGAAAAGGCGCTTAACCAACAGATAGCGCTCGAAGGATATGCCTCTTATCTTTACTTGTCAATGGCCTCCTGGTGTGAAAATGAAGGCCTTGAAGGCTGCGCACAATTCCTCTACCGCCAATCGGACGAAGAGCGCGGCCATATGCTGCGTATCTTTCGCTATATCAATGAGGTAGATGGGCATGCCTTGTCGCCAGGCATCAAAGAACCTGCGCATACTTTTAAGTCGGTTCGCGACTTGTTTGAGCAAGTATACGCCCACGAGCAAAAAGTGACCCGCTCCATCCACGAGTTGGTATCGCAGTCGTACGAAGAAAAAGACCACACCACGCTCAATTTTCTGCAGTGGTATATCAACGAACAGCGTGAAGAAGAAGCCCTGATGCGCACGATTCTCGATAAAATCAAGTTGATCGGCGATACGCCCCAGAGCTTGTATTTCATCGATATGGAACTGGATAAAATTAACCAGATGACAGCGCAGGCCGAAGGAGGGGAGGGGGAGAGTGTGTGAGTGTGGGAGGGAGTGACATAGGGATTTTTTGATAACTATATGGATAATCTAGATCGCTATTGGACAATTCCTGCTGCCAGGCTATTAGATGACTTGGGAAGCAGCCATGAGGGGCTTACTCAGCGGCAGGCTGCCGCACGGCTGAAAAAAGCAAGGGGGCGCAGTTATGAAAAGCCGGAGTGGTTAGAAAATCTGTTGCTCTTTGTCCACCAGTTTAGCAATCCGCTTATTCTCTTATTGGTATTTGCGGTGGTACTCTCCACCATATTGGGTCAATACAACGATGCCATCATCGTAATCGTGGTATTGGTAGTCACCGGATTGCTCGGATTCATCCAGGAACTCAATGCCGGCAGGGCAGTGGAGAAGCTGCGAAATTTGGTAAAAGTTAAAGTCAAAGTATACCGCGACGGCGAGTTGTGCCAGATCGCTAGCGACCAGGTAACGCGTGGCGATGTAATTAGTCTATCGGCGGGAGATATTTTGCCGGGCGATGCCGTGGTACTCAATGCCACCGACCTTCACGTCAACGAAGCTGCGCTTACCGGAGAATCATATCCTGCCGGTAAATCGCCGGGCCAGATTGCCGCCGATGCCTCCCTGATGCAACGCTCGAATACTTTATTCCAGGGGTCAAGCGTGGTGAGTGGTGTCGGCAAAGCCGTTATCGTGGCCACGGGCGATAATACCGTATTGGGGGGTATCAGCCGCTCGGTGGGCGCCACCGCCGTTGAAACGGCATTTGAAAGAGGAATCGCCAGGTTTGGGTATTTGCTTATGCAACTTACTCTCGTATTGTCTATCGTAATTCTGCTTGTCAACCTGATCATAGGCAAACCGGTAGTCGTATCCATCTTATTTGCGCTGGCCCTCGCAGTAGGGCTCGCCCCCGAGCTATTGCCTGCCATTGTCACTATTACGCTTTCTGCCGGCGCTTCGCGTATGGCGCGCAAAAAAGTGATTGTCAAAAAATTGGCAGCCATCCAAAACCTGGGTGAAATAGATGTTTTTTGTTGTGATAAAACGGGCACGCTCACAGAAGGTACGATCCGCATTCATTCCAGCATCGATTGGATGGGTAATGATAGTACCAAGATAGCCCAACTCGCCTATCTGAATGCTTTTTTTGAGTCGGGATATGTAAATCCCATTGATACGGCTATTCGCGGGGCACTGGCTTTTGATGTTTCGGATTATACAAAAGTAGATGAAGTGCCCTACGATTTTATTCGCAAGCGCCTCAGTATTGTCGTAGCGCATGGCGAACAACACCTGATGGTGACCAAAGGGGCTGTGAAGAATGTCTTGGAAGTCTGCCGGTATGCCGAAACCGCCGATGGCAGTCAGTTGTCCATCAAGCAATGCCGGGAAGACATTATGTCTCGTTTCAATTCGCTAAGTAGCGAAGGTTATCGGCTGATAGGCCTGGCATGGAAAGATATCACCGGCGATCCTATCATCAACAAAGACGACGAGCACGACCTTATCTTTCTCGGTTTTGTGGTATTGTACGACCCACCCAAGCAGCATATCCTCGACGCGGTTGCACAGCTCAACGGTCTGGGTATCGCCCTTAAGCTGATTACGGGTGATAACCGCCTTGTAGCCGCCCACCTGGCTAAATCTATCGGTCTGCGCACCCAGCAAGTGCTAACTGGTAAGGCGCTGCACAAAATGACCGACGAAGCGCTCGGCCGCCGCCTCGTCCACGTCGATATTTTTGCAGAAATAGAACCGTCCCAAAAAGAGAGACTGGTCAAAGCGCTCCAGAAAAAAGGCCATACGGTAGGTTTTGTCGGCGACGGCATCAACGACGCCTCGGCCATCCGGGCAGCCGACGTGGGAATCTCTATTGATAATGCCGTAGATGTGGCCAAGGACGCCGCCGACATTGTTTTGCTCGAAAACAATCTCGAAGTGCTCTGTGAAGGCGTAGTGGAAGGGCGAAAGACGTTTGTAAACACTATCAAATACATTTATATTACTACCAGCGCCAATTTCGGCAATATGTTTAGCGTGGCAGGCGCCTCCATATTGTTACCGTTTTTGCCTCTACTGCCGGTGCAAATTCTGTTGCTCAACTTTCTTTCCGATATCCCCTCGTTGGCTATAGCCTCCGATCAGGTAGACGAGGAATCGCTTCGGCAACCCAAAAAATGGGACATGCGACAGATCAAGCGGTTTATGACCATTTTTGGACTTCAAAGTTCTATTTTCGACTTTCTGACTTTTGGCGTTTTATTGTATTTGTTCCAATCGGGCCCCGAAACGTTTCGCACGGGCTGGTTTATCGAATCCACGCTTTCAGAAATACTCATTTTGCTCGTCATACGCACCTCCCGTCCATTGTGGAAAAGCTGGCCGGGTAAATACCTCCTGGCTGGGTCGGCATTGGTAGTGTTGCTAACGCTGGTATTGCCCTATACACCCTGGGCAGGCACATTGGGATTTGCGCCCCTTCATAGCCGGGTGCTTACCGTCATGATTTTACTCGCAGTGGTTTATACCATCAGCGGTGAATTGTTAAAACACTATTTCTACCGGCGTGTGAAGCTGCTTTAACCTGTGAAAAACTTTTAGCTTTACATCCTAAAGTATTCATTTTCATAAAAAACAAACGCATGAAATCCCAACTTGCCATTGTAGCTCTCCTGCTGCTTGTTACTTGCTCCCTGATTGGCCAGGAACAGGATTCCCTATCCGCCAATGACATCGAGCCGCCATTGCGACTCGAGCTGACCATCGACGGCAAAACCTATACACTAAAAGACGGCGACGAAATAAAGCTCAAAGACGTGGCTGCCAACCCCACTGTAAGTGTGCGCTCTGCTGCGTTTCGGCAGTTCCAGTTTGAATCTGTGTATTTCGAATATCCTACACACTTCGCTTATACGTTCGAAGAAGATTTCGGCTACAGAATTTGGTCGCTCGACGGCAGCGATTTTATCATATTGATGTTTGTGTACGACGTGCCCGTGGTACTCGACGAACTGGTGGACGAGATGGTGGCACAGTTTGGAGCAGAAAACTGCACAATCACGCCTTTTGAACGCAAGTTGGGCGAGATACCCTGTATTGGAAAAAAAATAGAGGTGTCGTTGATCGGTCAATCGCTGAATTACGAAATTCTCGATATTCCCTATCCCGATGACAAAAAGCGCATCCTTGCTTTCCAGGATATTAGAGATGAAACGGGCAATTCTTCTTCCGAAAGCACGCTGACTATGCAGCAAATCAATACTTCTTTTAAGCTTATTAAGTAACTGTTTAGTAGGGTTTAGGTTTTATACCTACTAAACCCTACTAAACCCTACTAAACCCTACTAAACAGTAAATTAGTGCCTTTCGACTACAACTTTTCCTGTATGCAAAATACCTGTCGCTGTCCGCATATGTACCAGGTACACACCGGGCGTATTACCGGTTAAATCAATTTGTTCCGGTGCGCCGGTGCTGATATACTGCCGGGTGATTACTTCGCGTCCTGTCATATCCAATACTCGCAAATGCATAAACTCGCCTGCTTCTGCAACGGCATCCACCCAAATAGCGCCTGTGGCGGGATTGGGGTATACTTTTAGCGGAGTGTTTGGTTGTTGATGCACATCTTTTCGCGACACAAAATCTTCTTCTGCTGTATTCAGCGGCCTCATCAGGGGCTGAATACCTCCTGATATGGCGACATTGTCAAAAATGACGGTAGTAGTGGTATTGTTGTTGGTGCTTTCCGCAAATACGCCCATTAATACGCAATTGGGGAAATTGACCTGGGAGGCGCCCACAGAAGTCCATTGTTGGCCGTTGACCGACACGTAGGTCGTGATCGTGTTGCCGGTGCGGTTGATACGCAGCCAGTGTTCTTGGCCCGGGGCGATCACGCTTTGTTGAATCTGCATG
Organism: Saprospiraceae bacterium; assembly: GCA_016787505.1. Classification (GTDB taxonomy): domain Bacteria; phylum Bacteroidota; class Bacteroidia; order Chitinophagales; family Saprospiraceae; genus JABWBR01. Next base: position 6,386 of record JAEUUQ010000608.1, read on the forward strand.
GGGGCATTGGCCGTACCCCTGAGTTCCCTTCGTATCTGGTTGCCCAGGTTAGATTTGACGGCAACTTTGCGGGAGCCGGGCGTCATATTTTCGCGGATCATGAGGCCGCCCCAGCCGCCCGAAGGCTGGATGCCGGATACGCGAGTTGTGATCTCACCGTTGCCGCAGAGGTCGACATACACGAAGTGGGCTACATCGGA
>JAEUUQ010000052.1 GCA_016787505.1 Saprospiraceae bacterium
GGGCGTGCTATTGGAGGTCCAACGCAAGGATGCCGTATTCTGGCCGATGTTCAGCGTCGTCAAACCCGAGGGGTTCGGACACTGGGCCAGTGCACTTTGCATCCCGAGCAGAACGAAGAGCGTCGTCAGCGCTCCCATCCAAGCACGTGGAGAAACGAAAGTAAAATTCGTTCTTTCCATAAGATTACAATTTGTTAAATAAATGAAGAAATTAGGTCAAAAAAGTCTTTATCAACAAGCTCAAAACGCCAAAAGGCCATCATGCTGATCAATAGTTCAGCAAGCGGCCATTGTAAGTGTTAAGCTAATATGAATTCAGGTCGTCTATGAACACAGTATGGTTATTCGTTCTTATACGGCAAACATCTATTACGATATCGGCTAAATTTCCTGAAAAAGGAAATGAACTTTGTAAATCAATGGAGGGATGATGCAATGCTATATGACATAGCACGGGATGTCGTGTATTCGTTTTTTTCATGGGACTATGTTTAACATCCTAAAACGCCTGCAAGATACTATTAAGGAACGTAGAAAAACAAATTTTTATTGAAAAAAAAATTTAGCGGTTGGGGTTAGAACTAAACCCTAACGCTAAACTGTGTATGCACTAAACCCTATCGCTAAACTGCCGAAGGCTATTTCCCTGAGAACTGGGGCGCACGTTTCTCCATAAAAGCGGCGGCGCCTTCTTTAAAGTCGTCGGTGCCGGTAGTGGCGCCAAATTCGCTTACTTCGCGGGCGAAGCCGTCTTCGTTATATTGGAAAAAGGCATTAACGGCTTCGATCACCTTTGCCACTGCCACGGGGCCTTTGGCTGCGATTTTTTCGATCAGGGCTTTGGCTTTGGGCAGCACTTCGGCGGGGGGTACTACATCATTCACCAGGCCGAGGCGGAGGGCATCCTGCGCGTGGAGCATATCGGCGGTGAGGAGGAGTTCCATGGCTTTGGTTTTGCCAATATATTGAATAAGGCGTTGGGTGCCGCCATAACCGGGGATAATACCCAGGTTAACCTCCGGCTGGCCGAAGCGGGCGGTTTCGGAGGCAATACGAAGGTGGCAGGCCATGGCGAGTTCGCAGCCGCCGCCGAGGGCAAAGCCGTTGACGGCGGCGACAACCGGTTTGGAAAATCTTTCGATCAGGAAAAAGATATCCTGGCCACGTTGCGCCATAGCGGCGCCTTGTTCGGCATCGAGGGCGAGAAATTCTTTGATATCGGCGCCGGCCACAAAGGCTCTATCGCCGGCCCCGGTGATAATCACGCCTTTTAAGTAAGTGCGATGGGGTGCGTCGTCGGCAAAGAGGCGTTGCAATTCCAGCATCGTTTGGGTATTTAGCGCATTAAGCGCCTTTTCCCTATTGATTGTTACGATCAGTATATCGTTTTCTTCTTCGAGCAGCAGGTTTTCGTATTGCATAACTAGCAGGCATGTTGAGGTGCAAAGATAGTTTTTGCTTTAAGCTTCATCCTCAATACCTGCCGTTTTTTCGTTCATCACGCCGGCCTGGCGGTTGATCGATTCCTGGTGGATTGCGCGGAGGATAGCTTCTACAAAAGCATCGCTAAGGCCCTGCAACCGACCTTTGGCCACATTGCGTTCCATGATTTCATTCCAGCGGTCGGTTTGGAGGATAGAGATGTTGTTGCGTTTTTTATATAAACCGATCTTGTCAGCTAATTCCATACGCTTGCCCATCAGATTGAGCATTTCATTGTCGATATCGTCGATTTCCTGGCGCAGGTGATCGAGGGTTTCGAGAAACTGGATATCATCGGTGGTAGGCAGGCGATACACGAGCTGTTTGATCAGGTCGTGGTATTGTTCGGGCGTAATTTGCTGGGCGGCATCGCTCCAGGCGTTGTCGGGGTCGGGGTGTACCTCGGTCATCAGGCCATCGTAGTTGAGGTCGAGGGCGCGCTGGGCGATATCGAGCAGAATATCGCGCCTGCCGCAGATGTGACTATTGTCGCAAATCATCACCAGATCGGGGAAGCGGCGTTTGAGGTCAATGGCGATTTGCCAGCGAGGTACATTGCGGTACATTGTTTCGCCGTGGAAAGAGAAACCGCGGTGGATGACGCCGATGCGGCGCACGCCGGCCTTATAAATACGCTCAATAGCGCCGATCCAGAGGCTGAGGTCGGGGTTGATGGGGTTTTTGATCAATACGGGTATATCGAGGCCGCGTATGGCATCGGCGATTTCCTGTACGGAAAAAGGATTGACGGTGGTGCGGGCGCCCAGCCACAATACGTCGATGCCGTATTTGATAGCTTCGTATACGTGGTCGGCCTTGGCCACTTCGGTAGTGACTTTCAGTCCGGTTTCTTCTTTGACGCGTTTGAGCCAACTCAGACCCACGGTACCTACGCCTTCAAAGGAGCCGGGGCGGGTGCGGGGTTTCCATATACCGGCGCGAAAGAGGTCAACCTGCCGGCCGGCCAGCCCGCGGGCGGTTTCCAGCACTTGCTCTTCGGTTTCGGCACTACAGGGGCCGGCGATATAAATAGGTCTGCCTGCCGGTTTTTCGAGTATGGGCTGAATATTCAGGTCCATGGTTGTATTTATTTTAAAATTAACAAAAAAACATTAGTGAAGGATGCGTTTTATTTGATTGGCTTCTTCAATAAGTTTGTGAATAGTGTCAAAATCGCGTTTAATCAACAGGCTTCTAAAGCGCGACAATTGGTTGATATGTTCGTCGAGCACGTCGAGTAAATTATCGCGATTTTGGCGGAAGATCGGCACCCACATATCGGGCGAACTTTTGGCCAGGCGCACGGTAGAGCTGAAGCCCCCGCTGGCGAGTTCAAAGATGCGCTCTTCATCGCGTTCTTTTTCCAATACGGTTAAAGCAAGGGCAAAAGAACTAATATGAGAAATGTGCGACACGTAAGCCGTGTGGATATCGTGGGCCAGCGCATCCAAATATACTATCCGCATAGGAATAGACGCGTAGAGTTGTTGCACCAGACTTACAGCGTCGGGGTCGCTGCGTTCGATTTCGCAAAGTACGGTGCATTTATGGTCAAACAGTCCCGGTATTGCCGCTTCGGGGCCGGAAAATTCAGTACCTGCCATCGGGTGCGTAGCCACAAAGCGGCCACGCCGGGGGTGTGCTGCCACGGCCTGGAGCAGGGCGGATTTGGTAGAGCCTACGTCTATTAGCACCTGTTTTTCCAACTGATTGAGCACCTGTGGCAATAATTTGACCATTGCATCAACTGGAACGGCCAGTACGATCAATTCGGCGGCAGCTATCCCCTGCTCCAGCGGCATAGCTTCGTCTATCAATCTGCGGCGGATCGCTTTATCGAGGTTATCGCGACTGGCATCTACGCCTATTATATAAGAGGCGAATCCATTTTCTTTGAGTGTGATGGCCAGGGATCCGCCAATATGCCCGGTGCCGATTAAGGTAACAACCATGACCAGTTCAGAATTTTCTATTTTCTTTAATACGCCTTACGGCTTCTTCAAATAATTCCACGCTGCTGCACAGCGACAAGCGCACGTATGGATCGCCTTGCGAGCCAAAGATGCCGCCGGGGGTAATAAATACATGGTTTTGATGCAACAGTTCATCCGACAAGGCATACCCATCGGCAAAGGCCTGGGGTACGGCGGCCCACAAAAACATACCTACCTGCCCGGGAGCGCATTCGCAACCCAAAAGCTCCAGCAAAGCCGTGGCGGCAGCGCGACGCTGAGCATACACCTTATTGAGTGAAGTATACCATTCATCCGGGGCGTCGAGGGCGTGGGCGGCGGCCAGTTGCAGGGGTTTGAACATGCCCGAGTCCATGTTGCTTTTAAACCTGAGCACATCGCTGAGATAATGAGCGCTGCCGGCCAGCATACCCACGCGCCAGCCTGCCATATTGTGGGATTTGCTCAGCGAATTAAGTTCGAGGGCTACGTCCATGGCGCCGTCAATGCTGAGCAAGCTAAGCAGGCGGTCGTTCATGATGAAGCCGTAAGGGTTGTCGTTGCACAACAGGATGCTATGTTGGCGGGCAAAGGCCACCAGTTCTTCAAAAAAAGATCGGGATGCCACTGCGCCGGTAGGCATATGGGGATAATTGAGCCACATCAATTTCACACGGCTGAGGTCCTGCCGGGCCAGGGCGTCGAGGTTGGGCAGCCAGCCGTTGCGGGCTTCGAGGTTATAAGATTTGACAGTGGCGCCGGTGAGCAGCATAGCCGAGCGGTAAGTCGGATAGCCGGGATTGGGGGCAAGGGCTTCATCGCCGGGCTCGAGATAGGTCATGGCGATGTGCATGATACCTTCCTTGGAGCCGATAAGGGGCAGCACTTCGCGGTCGGGGTTGAGGCTTACGCCAAACCAGCGCTGGTACCAGCGGGCGAAGGCCTGCCGCAACTCGGGGATACCGTTATAGCTTTGGTAGGCATGGCTGGAAGTATCCCGGCAGTGTTCGATGAGCACTTGCAGGGTAGCTTCATCGGGTGGCAGGTCGGGGCTGCCGATGCCCAGGTTGAGTACACGGGCGCCCTGGGCCTTCATCTGGGCTATTTCGCGCAATTTCTGCGAGAAATAATACTCATTGACCTGGCTGAGGCGCCCGGCGGGTTGAATCACCGGCGACCAAACAGGGGATGCGGTATTAGAGCTCATAGTGTTCTCCTTTTTTGTACCTGCCAAAAATTTTGAGGCTATGGGTTAAGGGACGAATAGCTTCGAGGGCTTGCTGGGCGCTCATTTTCCCTTCTGAAATAAAATCAACAAAAAACAAGTACTCCCAGGGCCTGCCGATAATAGGCGCCGATTGAATTTTTGTGAGGTTCACCTGGTAGGCTGCCAGCACGGCCAGCACTTTGTAAAGGCTGCCCACTTCGTGATCGACGGCAAAAGACAGCGACACTTTGTCGGCATCGTCGGGGATGACTGCGTCTTGCGGGCGTTGCAGCACCAGGAACCGCGTGTAATTAAACTTGTTGGTTTCGATACTTTCGGCAAGCAAGTTCATATCGTACATCTCAGCAGCCAGCGTGCTGGCGATGGCGCCGGCGCCGGCGCGCCCCTGGTCGCTTATCATTTGGGCACTGAGGGCAGTATCTTCTGCTTCGATAAGCCTGATGTGCGGGTAGCGTCGAAAAAAATCGCGGCATTGCGCGATAGCGATAGGATGGGAATACACTTCGGTAATATCGCCGATCGTTTGACCTGGCAGCGCCATGAGGTTTTGTACGATGCGAAGATACACTTCGCCCACTACCACAAGATTCGTATTATTGAGTAGTTGATAGTTAGACATCAGGCTACCTGCCAGCGTATTTTCGATGGCCATCAGTGCGATATCGGCGTCCTGGCCGGCTTCCATGACGGTTACAAGCGCTTCGAAAGTGAGGGCAGGCACGATAGCGACCGGCCGGCGGCCGAAATACTGGCGGGCGGCGATTTCGTGGAAAGCGCCGGGACCGCCCTGGATGCAAACACGCAGCGGCTCGGAGTTGGCTCCTGACGGCCCGGCTAGAAGTTGTGATTCGGTGGATAGCGTATCCATAAGTTTTTTGTCAAAGTTTAGGGTAAAAAAAAAGTCCCGGCGCTGCGGGACTCTTTTTTGTTGCGAATGATCGTCGTGCAAAACCAGTAGTCCCTTTATGGCGATGCATAAAAGTAAAAGCTATAAAAATAGAACCACTGGTTGGCTGACTTATTCATCACAATTATTAGTTGTAAAGGAACGTGTCATAAATAAGTTATCTGTTTGGGCGGTCTCTTTTTTCACCATGCTGCCCGCAATTGCTTTCAGTCGGCGCAATTGCCTTCGCCGGTCACTTAGCTTGGGCTAAGCTCCCTTCTTGCGCCTTGCCTGATAAAAAAATAGCCTCGCCGAATTCAGGTAACTTATTTACGCCACATTCCTAATGACAAACGTATGGCATTTTTCGTTTGTGCGCAAGAGGGTTGTGCAAATAATTTGAAAAATTTTGCATTACTCGAAAGGAACGAGGCCTTTTTTAATAAAAAAGATAACCGGACTGGTATTTTTTTAAAATTAAATAAACGAATGTTTGTTCGGATTACTGTATCACGATACGCCCCCTGTAGATGGCGCCTGCTGATTGGATTTCAATCACATACATGCCCGGACTAAGCTCATCAGGTGAAGGTACGGATGTAATAGGGGCTGTCCACAAGCGGCCATTTGCAACAGATAATCCATGTAAGTTATAAATGCGATACGGCAGCCACTGCATAATGTCAGAGGGCAAAATGCCTTTCAGTGACCAATTGGGCATATCCTGAAAGGCAGGATTGGGGAACACGGTGAGTTCGTATCTATGCCCTGCTGGTTCTTTTACAGCGGTAACGCCTACATTGACAGCCACGCACCTCGCTTCGTTACAACTATTCAGCGTATCCTGTATCAACAGACAAACGGTATAAAATCCGGGGGTATTATAGGTATGTGAGGGATGTTGCTGGGTAGACGTAACGCCATCGCCAAAACCCCACAACCAGCGGTGGGCAGTTCCCTGCGACAAATCGGTAAACTGTGCCGTCAGATTTTCGATATCTATTGTGTAGGCAAAATCTGCTACAAAAGAAAGACAGGGGTTGCTGAGGTCAATGGTTTGGCAAAACGCAGCCTGGCAGGAATCCGTTTCGATAGTCAGGCAGACCTCATAAATACCCAAGTCGGGGTAAGTATACGTTGTATGTTGTTGGTTAATAATCTGTTGACCGTTGCCGAGATCCCATATCCAATTATTAATGGGCTGGCTGGTTTGAGACAGGTCGTTAAAAGACAAAGTAAGCCCGTCATTATCGAAAGAAAAGGCGGGTTCACAAACCGTTAAGCCCAAAACGATCGTTTTGCAAATCAGTTCCATACATCCCAAATCCGTATTTTCTACCGCCATACATACTTCGTAGGTACCCGGTTGATAAATATGCACCGGATGTTGATCATTTGAAGTAGCCCCGTCGCCAAACATCCACATCCAGGAATTGGGGTTACCGGCAGTGTGATCAACAAAACTAACTTCCAGCGTCAGAAGGTTTATTTGGTAAGAAAAATCGGGATCAAACCCAAAACAGGGATTTTCGCAATCGGGCATATCCAAATGTTCGTGCAAAAAGCAAGTGCTATCATCCAAATCCTCAATTCGCACGTGGTGTTGCTGGCCGTCTGCGGGTATTTGAAAGATCAGTTCGTTGTTGCCAGAGAGGGTATAATTGCCGGAAGTCACCAAATTATCGTCGAGCAGCGCGTTGAAGCCGTTAAAGCTTCCATTTTGATTAAAAAATTGTACCCTTACGGCCAAAAGCCCGTCGTCACAAGGATCGAAAGCTCTAATCAATCCCGACATACCGATTCCGCCCGGCGAGCCATGGGGAATACAATAATAGGGATGATCGCCCGGAGTCTGGATCACCACATCGTAAACGGCGCCCTGTGCAAGGAGTCCTGAATTCCAAGTATCTGCACCGCTCATATTGTCGGAAGTAGAAGTATGGGGCACCACACCGGTCCAGATAAACCGAATAGTATCACCCACTGCTACGGAAATATCAGGTGGGAAAAAGGAAAAATCCCTGACTTCCACCTCGTAAAGCAAGGGCACATTAATTTCTGCTGAAAAATTGGCGATACTACAAGCCACTCCACAGTTGGGGGTAACCAAAGCAAAGGAGGTTTGGCATAACATATCGGCCGCGTCTGTCACCACTATATTATGCGTCAGACCGTCGCCGGGCAGGTTGGCCATCACCACGGTAGTACCGCCTGCTGAGTATGCGAATGGACTACCCGGAACAATAGCCCCGTCTACCAATACTATAAAGCCCATAGCGCCGGGGTTCACTGCAGAGACCATCAGGTGGTAAGGAACCTGGTTGTTGCTTTTGCAGGCGCCGGCCTGCATCACCTGCATAGCCAACGAGCAATTGGCGCCGCAATGAAGGGTTTGCACCATAACTGTATCCCGGCAGGCTCCGGATGGGGCGTCAGCTACTTCGATAGTGTGCGATAAACCGTCGCCGACAAGAGAGACCGGTAACATCGTCATGCCTCCGGGCGAATACGCGAAGGGGCTACCCGGGTATAGCACATTGTCGACGAACAGATTAAAGCCCAGGTTGCCCCCATTCGTCTCCATGACCATCAATTGGTAGGCTACCATGCCATTTTCGTCGCATTCTCCATCCGGAAACGCCGTTAGATCGAGTTGACAGGCGTTGGGGCACAGCGGGGTCGAAAAAGTGGTTTCTATTGTACATCCCGACACCGTGACATCCTGTATATTCACCACATGCGTATCGCCATCGCCCGGCAAGTTAATTGCGAGGGTATTCTGCCCGGAAGGATGATAATTAAAAGGATTGCCGGGATACGACGTACCATCGATATTAACATTAAAGCTACTACTACCATTCACCTCCCCAAAGCTGAGATAGGCCACAACCTGTCCGTTGTTACAGGGCGGAATGGCAGTTATCGTGCCCGACATGCCGATTCCTCCGGGTGCGCCATGGGGTATGCAATAATAAGGGAAAAAACCCTCCTCCGTAATCGTTACGTCGTAGGCGGAGCCATTGGTAAGCAAGCCGCTATTCCAGCTATTGGGCCCGAAGGCGGCGTCGGAAGTCGATGTATGTCCCACAACCCCGGTCCATACAAAATGAACAATATCTCCTGCCTGCACAATTAGGTCGCGGGGTACAAATTCAAAATCTCTGACCTCCACGGTATGGGTGGTGGGATTGCCGTTGCCGGCAGCGATAATTTGCAGGTTGCTTAATTGGCAGGGCAATTCACAATCAGGCGTTATTATAGAAATGGTATCGGAGCAAGCCGATACAGATAGATCGGTCGCAATAAAAGTATGTGGTTGTCCGTCGCCAGCCAACAGGGTATTGACCGTTGTACTTCCAATGGTATCATACAAAAACGTATCTAACACAACGCCGTCGCTCCACAATACAAAGCCGCCGGAACTGCCACCCAGGCTATTCACCGTAACAATAACTGGTATCTGCGTCCCGTCGTTACAAGGGCCCGACACCTGTGCGTCTACTGCTACCTGGCAGGTTGTTGCATTACAATCAGGGGTAGTCAGGGAAGTCGTAATCAAACAGTTGGCATCATCCACATCTCTCACAGAAAAAGTGTGCAGCTGACCATCTCCCGACACCAGCAGGCTCACCGTATTCATCCCCCCGTCGTTATAAGGGAAAGTATCGGCTTGCAGGCTGTCGACCCATACCATAAAACCGTTGAAACCGCCGCCATTTTCGGTAAACTCAAGTGTGACCGGCACCAGTCCGTTGGTACAATTGGCTTGTACTAAAATAGTGCCCGACATGCCAATCCCTCCCGGAGCGCCGTGGGGAATACAATAATAGGGGTGCACGCCGGTAGACAGTACCGGAGACATAAAAGAGGCGCCATTGCCCAGCAGGCCGCTATTCCAGCTATTTGGGCCGGAAACGGCGTCGGAGGTAGAAGTATGCGCTACAGCTCCTGTCCATAACCAACGCACCGAATCTCCTGCAGAAATAGTGAGATGGGGTGGTATAAACTGAAAGTCCTGCACTTCCACTATATGTGTGACATTGACGCCTGTATTGGCGCTAAGATCGGCGAGTATGCAGGGGATGACGCAATCGGGAGCGGTAAACGTTGTCGTACCCTGGCAAGTATTATCGGCCACGTCCACCGCGGTAATCACGTGTATCTGACCATCTCCGGGGAGGTTGACTCCAAGGGTAGTATTTCCCGATGGGTCATAAGCCATCGTGGAACCCACCTGTATACTATCCACAAACAGGTTAAATCCATCGGCGCCAGGATTGATTGCCTGAATAGCAAGCGCAATTCCGATTTGGTAGAGCGAATCGCAGCCACTGATTTGTTGAGCGGACACAGACAAGTTGCATGCCGGCGCTGCCCCGCAATCCGGCGCCATAAAATTGCGGGTAATATTGCAGGAAGGGTCGGCGATATCGCGAATTTCGATCAGGTGATTCAAGCCGTCACCGGGCAAGTTGATGCTGAGTTGTTGCGGGCCAACTCCATTGTAAAAGTGGGGATTCCCAGGTTGTAACACCCCGTCAATCAACACATTAAAACCAAGCGGATCAGCTAATGAAGTCATAAACGACACCAGCAGGGAAAATTGGGTGTTTTGCGGGCAATTTGCGATAAGCATACCAGACATGCCTACTCCACCAGGCCCTCCGTGTGGGATGCAATAATACCGGTGTGTGCCGGGATTAGTGGGTTGTACGTCATAAGTAGCCCCTATGCCTAATACGCCCGAATTCCAACTATCGGGTCCTGTAGTGGCATCGGAAGTAGTAGAATGGCCGTCGCCCACCCAAACAAAATGTACCTGGTCGCCGATGACCAGCGTTGTATTGGCCGGCTGGAAAAAATTATCACCTACTGTGATAGTATGGGTTGTGCCTCCCGCCAGTTGCACATTCATGGCGGATAAAAAACAATCGGCGGTACAATCGGGTACCACAAACTGGATCGTTTCCGTGCAGGTTTCTACTTCCCCGGAGGTTACCACCACGGTATGTGACAAACCGTCACCCACTACATTCGCATTTATGATCAACGGTGTATTTGGTGTAAACAAAAAAGGGCTTCCGGGCAATAATTGGCCGTCAATAGAAATATCGACATCTTCCGCATTGCCGAATATATCGATTACCTGAATGACTAAGGGGGCCTCCCCGTTGGCATTACATTGGCCGACCTCCACCGCTACATTGAGTTCACAGATTTCTACTCTATTGCAAATCTGGCTTATACAACCGTTTTGGGTAGTAATAGAAAGGCATACTTCGAATTTGTCAACTACAGGAAAGGTGTGCATAGGATTTTGCAGCGTAGACGTCGTGCCGTCGTCAAAATCCCAGAACCAGGAAACGATGGGGCTGGAAGAGGTAGACTGGTCCATAAAATGAACCATAAACCCATTGGTAGAAAAGCTGAAATTGGCCTGGCAGGTTTGCGCGCCGGCCAATAATGGCGTAATGGCTAATATGGCAGCCATCAACATCATGTATAATTTGCGAGGTTTCATCACGGTATAGGTTAGTCAAAGGTGTTTATGTATTTTGGTAATAAATTTAATGCGTAAAGTGCGGAGCAACACCACTCAATTGCCTGAGCAGGAAAAAAACACTCCTGAACGGGAAGAAATAAAAGAGCAACGCAGAGACCCCATAAAGGCGCCTCTGCGTGCTGACTATCTGAAACCCCATACATATTTTGGTGACAAGGTGAACGGTAAACGTTCACCCTACGGGTTGTCACCTTGTCACTGAATCATAAAATGCAGTTCTTCGAGGTGGGTTGTGTTGTCGTCCTTGAGTTTAATTACCGAGTTGGTTTTTTCAACGATAATCCAATCGTCGTTGAGGTTTTCGAGGGGGCGGGCGGCGCCCATAAAAATGATCAGTTTATTGCTGCTGGAATTTACCTGCCAGGTACCGGTAGTGATCACCCCGTTTTTCAGTGCTTCCAGCACGCCGTTATCCTTAAACAGGAAAGAATAGCCTGAAAAATCGTTGGTTTCGTCCTTGTCCTTGTCCCAATAATAAGACACCTTCCAATCGCCGCTGGTCGTGAGTTGGTTGGTTACGTTGCTGTTGGGCAGGTTGTCGTCATTGCTGTTGGTACATGCGTTGAGGGCCATCAAAGTAAGAAGTGCCAGGGTAGAGAAGAGCAAGCTTGCCTTTTTCATATCGATTGTTTTTTGTTTGTTAAACCAATTGTAAATCAATACGACAAAGGTATGGCCGTGCGGGAGGGCAATCAAATTAATGGTGCTGAACGGGAAGAAAGGGAAGCTGAGTGGGACTTTGGGACTTTACGACTTTACGACTTTAGGACTTTACGACTATATGATCATTGTTCGTACAGTCGTACAGTCGTACAGTCGTACAGTCCTGGACTTTGGACGGATAAAGCGGCTCCTGAAGCTGGTACAGGATAAAGGCGGGTCAAAGTTATGATAAAAGGGGTTGAAAGTCCACGATCTAAGGAGGAATAGGCA
>JAEUUQ010000056.1 GCA_016787505.1 Saprospiraceae bacterium
AGGCTGATACAAACCGCTAAACGAGCCATAGAGGACTATTTTTGAATAATGAGTTTGGTTTGCCACTGGTTGCCGTCCTGTATGACGCGCAATACATAAGCGCCGGCCGATAGTTTTTCGGTGTCAATCTCGATTTCCTGATCGCCTTTGACCAGGGTAGGGGTGGAACTCCAAACCTCGCTGCCCGTTACTGTAGATAAGGTGATAAGCGCCTGTCCCTGCATCATTTCGCTTGCGCGCAATTGCAGTATTTGTCCTTTGCCAATGGGGTTGGGGTAGATATTTAGCGCCTGTCCGGCGTTCAAATCCGAAGCGCTTGTTACACTGCCGGTGGTGAAATATTGGCTATTGGAAAACGGCGCGCAGGCATGTATATTATTAAAAGGGCGTACGCGCCAATAGTAAGTGCGATTAGCCAGCAAATTGTTTACCGTATAAGAATTACCTTCGACGATAAACTGGTTGACTACCACGCTGAAAAACGAAAACGGATTGAGCTGCACCAGATAGTGGGTGGCATTTGGTATCGGTTCCCATTGAAGCGTCACGGCATTCGGATTGGGGGCTGAACCGCCTTGTGCAGGGGTAATAGCAGCCAATACGATATCTGCGGTGATGGGTTCTCCCGGTTGAGTTTCGCTCATCAGGTCTTCGTTGTCGTCGAGCAGATTGGCGCGCATGGCGGCAATTTGTTCGGCGGAAAACTGGTAGCTGCAGGCGTCAAGCGAATAAGACATAAAATAGCTGCCATTGGAGTAAAACGATACGCCTGATGGATCTTTTTGCGAGGTAGTACTATTTCCATTGAAACTACAACCCCAGCGGTAATTGAGGTAGTCGGCTTCAGTGTCGCAGAAACCGTCGCCGGCAGACTGGCAGTTGCTGCCATCTACACGTTCTACTTCTGAATCGTAGACATAAGCAGGCGCAGGCAGGTTGTAGTTGTGATCGTATCCTTCCCAACCCGAAAATGTATGCGGAAGGGAAAGCGCATGGCCGGCTTCGTGCGCCCAGGTATTATCGCCCGAATTAATACAGGTTTGTTTGAGGGCTATGCCCCACCCATATATTGAATACCCGCAAGCGCCGGCAGGATCTTCCACAATATAGCAATTGAGCGTATTGGGGATATTGTAAGTATCCATCATTTCATACCCCGGCTCAAATTCCTGGTGGCTGTAATAGTCTGTCTCGTCGTGGTATAAAATATCTTTTAAAATAAATTGAATATCGGCTTGTTCAAAATCCTCATTTAATTCGCAAAAGGCGTTGAGCGTTTTAGTCATTGAAAAATAACCCTGTCCGTCGTCATTACCCATAATGTGGATAGTCATATCGACGTACATCCGCTCATTGCTTTTCGGAAAAGCCGCTGGGTTTTGTTGGTAGCGCTTGAGCCATTCAGGTTTTTCCGCGGGCGTAGCGCAGGGATTCGGTGTTGTTTGAGCAAAAGTTGCCGAGTAGCCGGCCAAAAAGAGCAAGAGCGTGAGTAGCTGTTTTTTCATGGTGTTAAACAGAGATTATGAAATAGAGAGAGGTTGTGGGTTGTGGGTTGTGGGTTGTAGGTTGTAGGTTGTCGGTTATCGGTTGTCGGTTGTCGGTTATCGGTTATCAGTTATCAGTTATACTATAACTAACAGAGATAATGAACGGACAACAGAGAACGGACAACTGACAACCGACAACTGACAACCCTTTATTGCGTTACCACAATCCGTTTATTCAAACGGCCTTCCTGGGTTTGCAGCGAAACGATATAAACGCCTGCCTGGAGGTTGCCGATAGGAATTTGCATGTTTTGCTCGCCGGCTTCAAAGCGCTGGGCGGCTTGTTGTTGTACAATCTGGCCGGTGGCGTTGAACAGCATCAGGCGGCCTTCAAACGGCGCGTTGACCTGGAGGCGAACGAACAGATCGGTTTGGCCGGCGGTGGGGTTAGGCATTACCGCCCAGTCGTTGACCGAACTGATATCATTGGCGCCTACGGTAGTGCTGGTGCGGAATGCTTCCGTGGGGGTAAAGGGTGCGCAGGCATAGTGGTTATTCTGCGGCCTTACACGCCAGAAATACAATTTATCAGACTGCAGGCCGGTGACCACTTGTGACGTACCGTATACCAATTCCTCGAGAGTCAGGATAGAGAAGTTGGACAAACGCGAAACTTGCAGAATATAAGAATCAGCGCCTGTTACGCCATTCCAGTTCAGCACCACGGCATTATAGCCGGGCGTTAATGCGCTATCGATAGGCGATACCAGCTGGGGTACTTCATTGATCACGGTGGTATTGATATTCGTACCAAGCACGATACGACGTGGGTTGCCCGAAGAAAGTACGAGGCGGCCGGCCAAGTCCTGTTGGATGACCTGCTTTTGTTGTGCGCTGAAATAATACTCGCTGCGCGGGCAATTGAGGAAGTAGCCCATGAACAGTTTTTCATCGGGGTTGATGATAACGTTCATGGGGTCTTTAGCGCCGCCATTGTAAGTGCAGTTGGGCCATCCGAAGCCCAGGTTGAAATCGGGAGCGGTATCGCACAGGAAGTCGCCGGCAGTGGCGCAGTTTGAGCCATCCTGACGTTCAGTAGCTATGCCGCCGGGAGAGATGGCAGGAGCTGGTATGCCATGCACGGCAGGGTCGTAAGGCTCGAAATCCCAGCCGTTAAAGGGGTGGTCGAGCGCAAAATAATGGCCGATTTCGTGGGGAAGCGTAGAACTGTCGTCGTTGATCTCGTCTTTGCGCACCACCAGCCAGTCGAAGTTGGCGGTGAAATACCCCAGGGTAGTGCCCAAGCCGTCGCCGGCGGGCGTGGCGTCTTCTACTACCCAAATATTAATAGAACCCAGGTCGCGCTGGAATTGCATGAATCCGAATGCATTGGCGTGGGTTTGGAATACCGTCGTATTATTGATGTAATTCAGTTTTTTGATGTAAAACTGAATTTCCATATCGGCATAATCGGTGTTGAGGGCGCACAATTGGTCGTAAACGTCTTTTTCGTTTATGCGACCGGTGCCGTCGCTTTTGGCAACCAGGTGGAAAGTAAGAGGTACGTATTTGATCGTTCTTTCCTCGAGCAGGGGAGGATTGTGCCGGATGTCTGCCAGGTGTTGTTGAAGGCGTTGCGAGATGATGCTCAGATCTTCTTGCGAAGTGCCACATACAGGCCTGTAGGTCTGAGCAAATGTAGTTGCTTGTAATGCGAGTAATAAAATGAAAGTGTAGACTGTTCGAAACATTTGAAGGCGATTTGTTGTCAATGATATTGGCTGTTAAAATAAACCCGACAAAGATAACAATTCTAACTGTGTATAAAGTTTAAGCCGGGGGCAAATCTTTAGTCGGTTCACATACAAAGCCCGAAAAAATGCCTACTTTTGCGGCGTTTTTATTCTATCCAGCCATTACAAACCAAAATAAATAAATATGAGCAAGATAACGGTAGTAGGCGGCGCAGGCAACGTAGGTGCTACGGTAGCCAATGTGCTTGCACACAAAGACCTGGTCAACGAAGTGGTACTTGTCGATATCGCCGGCGATATGGCCCGCGGCAAGGCCCTCGATATGTGGCAACAGGCCCCCATTGATTATTATAGCACGTACCTGCGCGGTACCGACGACTACAAAGAAACCGCGAATTCCGATATCGTGGTGATCACTGCCGGCGTGCCCCGCAAACCGGGCATGAGCCGCGACGACCTGATCAATACCAACGCCAATATCGTGACCACGGTGACCCGCAAGATCATGGAATACTCTTCCAACCCGATCATTATTGTGGTGTCTAATCCGCTGGACGTGATGACTTACGCGGCCTATAAAGCTTCGGGGCTTCCTTCCTCTCGCGTTTTTGGTATGGCCGGCATCCTCGATACCGCCCGCTATCGCGCTTTCCTGGCCGAGGCACTCCAGGTTTCTCCCAAAGACATCCAGGCCATGCTGCTCGGCGGCCACGGCGATACGATGGTGCCGCTGCCTCGCTACACTACCGTTGCAGGTATCCCGGTAACGGAGATGATCGATGCCGCCGCGCTCGACGCTATCGCTGAACGCACAAAAGTAGGCGGCGGCGAACTCGTCAAGTTGATGGGCACTTCCGCCTGGTACGCCCCCGGCGCCGCCGCAGCTCAAATGGTGGAGGCTATCGTGCGCAACGAAAACCGCATCTTCCCTTGCTGTATCAAACTCGAAGGACAATACGGCATGAAGGATATTTTCCTCGGCGTGCCCGTTAAACTCAATAAAAACGGCATCGGCCAAATCCTCGAACTCCAACTCAACGACCAGGAAATGGCGCTGCTCAAAGACTCCGCCCAACACGTGAAAGAGGTGATGGAGGTCTTTGACAAATTGCAAGGTTGATGTGCTAATTTGCTGATGTGCTGATGTGCTAATTTTTAACATAAATAATATCAGCACATCAGCACATTAACACATCAGCACATCATTAAACTTTTCCTCGTAATTCGCTGTTCCAATTGTGGCCGTTCACAAAAAACTGTGTCACTATGATCGATATGCAAATCGATGTAGAAATATTGGAACAAATGAAAACCAATACAGGGGATAGCGTACTTGCCCTATCGGCCAGGCAGCCCGTGTTATTGGTCTTTCTTCGCCATTTTGGGTGCACTTTTTGCAGGGAAGCCCTCAATGATATTTCCAAACGCAAAAAATATATTGAATCTACGGGGACTCAGCTCGTTTTTGTGCATATGACCGACAACGAGACAGCCGAACGTTATTTTAACCGGTATAACCTGCACGATAATGTGCACGTGAGCGACCCGGAGTGCGTTTATTATGCCGCTTTTGGACTTACAAAAGGCACTTTTACTCAATTATTCGGATTGCATTCCTGGATCAGGGGCTTTAACTCCGGCGTGATGCAGGGCCACGGCGTCGGACCGCTGCTCGGCGATGGCTTCCAGATGCCTGGCGTTTTTGTCATTCAAGATGGAGAAATTAAGGATGCCTTTATTCACAAACTGGCTTCCGACCGCCCCGACTACGACGATCTGATTAGAAATTGCTGCCAGGTAGCCTGATAAATATATAAGTACATGATCGGCTGGAAATTTTCTGAATATGTTCCCGGGCAAAATGAAGGCGCCACCTTCGACAAGTTGCTGAAGTTATTTCAGGAACTGCTCCTGTATACTTCCGGCGACGTGGCAGAAGCCCTGGCCTGGCTCACTGAACTCGATAAGGAATACAAGCTGACGGATGATAATTACGGCATGGCCGATTTTATCCAGGATCTCATTGACAAGGGCTATATCCGCCAGCAAGATCCCCAAAACCCGATGTTTGTGCCCGCCGCCAAAATGGAAATAGCCCTCCGGCAAAAAGCCCTCGATGACGTATTCGGCCAAATAAAAAAAACAAAACAAGGCAACCACAATACCCGGGTAACGGGCAAGGGCGACGAATCAACCTCCGAGGTGCGGCCCTTTGAATTCGGCGATCCGCTCGACAACCTGGCGCTCGCCGAAACTATGCGCAATGCCCAAATCAACCACGGCATCGAGGAGTTCTCCCTGGCGCCCGACGATCTGGAGGTGTACGAGACTTTTTTCCAGAGCCAGACCAGTACGGTGCTGATGATCGATATCTCACATTCGATGATCCTCTATGGCGAAGATCGCATTACCCCCGCCAAAAGGGTGGCCATGGCACTGTCGGAACTCATCACTACCCGCTACCCCAAGGATACTCTCGATATTATCGTTTTTGGCAATGATGCCTGGCAAATAGAGATCAAAGACCTGCCTTATCTCCAGGTAGGCCCCTATCATACGAATACCGTGGCCGGCCTCGAATTGGCCATGGATCTCCTGCGCCGCCGCAAAAACCCCAATAAGCAGGTGTTTATGATTACCGACGGCAAACCGACCTGTATTAAAAAAGGAAAGAAATACTACAAGAATAGTTTCGGCCTCGACCGCAAGATCGTGAGCCGTACGCTCAACCTGGCCACGCAGTGCCGCAAGCTCAATATCCCCATCACGACGTTTATGATCGCCCAAGACCCCTATCTGGTACACTTTGTCGATCAGTTTACCCGCGCCAACAACGGCAAGGCATTCTACAGTAGCCTCCACGGCCTTGGGGAGTTTGTGTTTAGAGATTATAAGAATAATAAGAAGTGAACAGTTCACAGTTTCATCGACAACTGTACCCGTTGCCGCTGAAAATCGATTTCCATCACTTTTACCATCACTTCCTGGTGCAGACTAACCACCTCCGAAGGGCTTTTGATAAATCGGTTTGCCATTTGAGAAATGTGCACCAGTCCGGTTTCCTTGATCCCGATATCTACAAAAGCGCCGAAATTGGTAATGTTGGTCACGATGCCGGGAAGAACCATGCCTTGATATAAGTCGTTAATGCTTTTTATAGCTGCAAATTGGAACGCTTTGGCTTCGCCGCGGGGGTCGAGGCCGGGTTTTTCCAGTTCTTTCATGATGTCTTTCAGCGTAGGCATCCCCACCTGGCCGCTCACATATTTCGGCAGATCAATTTTTTTTCGCAGCTCGGGTTGGCTGAGGAGGTCTTCCACCTTGCAGCCCAGGTCGGCGGCCATACGCGCCACTATGGCATAGCTTTCGGGGTGCACGCCCGTATTGTCGAGTGGATTGACGGCCTGGCGGATGCGGAGAAACCCCGCGCATTGCTCGTACGCCTTGTCGCCGAGTCGCGATACTTTTTTCAGCGATTCCCGGCTGCGGAAAGGGCCGTTGGCGCTGCGATAATCTACGATGTTTTGCGCCAGAGAGGGGCCCAGTCCGGAAATATAGGTAAGTAGGTGTTTGCTGGCGGTATTCAGGTTGACGCCTACGGCATTTACACAACTTTCAACCACATGGTCGAGCCGTTCTTTGAGCATAGATTGGCTTACATCGTGTTGGTATTGACCCACACCGATTGATTTGGGGTCGATTTTGACCAATTCGGCGAGTGGATCCATGAGGCGGCGGCCGATAGACACGGCGCCTCTGACGGTAATATCGTGGTGGGGGAATTCTTCGCGGGCGATTTCGGAGGCGGAGTAGATAGAAGCGCCTGCTTCATTTACCATAAAAATATCGACAGGCCGGCTAAAAGAGATGCCGCGGCAAAAGTCTTCGGTTTCCCGGCCGGCGGTGCCGTTGCCGACGGCGATGGCGTCGATGCCGTGATAGTCGACCAGATGTTCCAGCGTACGCCGCGCCATATAGTCGTCGGATTGGGGCGGATGAGGGTAAATGGTATCGTTGTGCAGCAACTGACCGCTTTCGTCGAGGCAAACTACCTTGCAGCCGGTGCGGAAGCCGGGATCGATGCCCAGTACCCGGCGTTGGCCCAGGGGAGCCGAGAGCAGCAATTGCCGTAGGTTGAGGGCAAATACCTCGATGGCCTCTTTGTCGGCGCGTTCTTTGGAGGACTGCCGGAATTCGGTTTCGATACCAGGTGAAAGCAACCGCTCATAGCCGTCGCGCAGGGCTTCTTTGACTTGCTGGGCCGAGGCGCCGCCGCCTTTTACGAAGCGGCGTTCAAGCTGGGCAATGGTTTCTTCGTCGTCAGGACTGATAATGACCCGCAGGAAGCCCTCTTCTTCTCCGCGCCGGATAGCCAGCAGTCGATGCGAGGGGCATTTGGCCAGCGGTTCTTCGTGTTCAAAATAATCGCGGTATTTGGCGCCTTCTTCTTCTTTGCCGCGGGCTACTTTTGAGCGAATGACGGCGCCCTTTTGAAAGGCTCTGCGCACCGTATTGCGGGCGTTTTCATCTTCGTGTATCCATTCTGCGATGATATCGCGGGCGCCCTGGAGGGCGTCTTCCCGGGTAGGCGCCTGGTCGTTGATATAGGGTTTTGCCATGGCTTCCAGGTCGTTGCGTTGCTGCTCAAAGATCAATTGAGCCAGCGGCTCCAGGCCTTTTTCTCTGGCTACCGAAGCCCTTGTTTTGCGCTTGGGCCGGTAGGGTAGGTAAATATCCTCCAGCTCGGTGGTGTTATAGCAGTTTTCGATGCGCCGTTTCAGCTCGTCGGAGAGTTTACCTTGTTCGGCAATCGTTTGCAGGATCGTCTCTTTGCGTTTTTCGAGTTCATCGAGCCGCTTGCCTTCTTTTTGGATAGCGGCGATCTGCATTTCGTCGAGGGAGCCCGTGGCTTCTTTGCGGTAGCGGGCTATAAAAGGCACCGTGGCGCCTTCGTCGATCAATTGGAGGGTTTGTTCTATCCCTCGTTTGGGCAATTGCAGGGTGTCGGCAATGAGTTGTATGTGTGTAGCGCGCATAAGTCGGTAAAAAGGTGGCGTAATGAACAGGGCGCCTCACAAACTGATTTGTGAGACGCCCTGCAAAGATAATAGCTTAGCGTTATTGTCCTTCCGTCAGCGGAATAGGAAATTGGGTATGAATAATATCGCCGGGGCGGTCGATGGGAAGGAAGGTGCTGTTCAACTTGCCGAAACGGCGCAGGTCGAACATATACTGCCCTTCACTCCAGAACGAATAACGGCGCTGGAACAATACATCATCCAGCAAGGCGGCAGAAGTTGGCGTACCCTGGAAAGGATTGAGGCCGTATTCCAGTCTGATGCGGTTGAGCGCCGTAAGCGCGTCATTAACCTTATCAGTACGGGCGCTGGCTTCGGCGTAGATCAGTATTAGTTCCTCGTTGCGGATGATATCGATAGGCGACACATTAGAGGAGTAGAGCCTGGTTTCGTGTGTGCCGTTGAGGCC
Source organism: Saprospiraceae bacterium (assembly GCA_016787505.1). Lineage (GTDB taxonomy): Bacteria > Bacteroidota > Bacteroidia > Chitinophagales > Saprospiraceae > JABWBR01. Next base: position 8,729 of record JAEUUQ010000056.1, read on the forward strand.
GTCCTGGCTCGTCGGGTTCAAGCGCAATCCGAACTTCTGAAGGCGGGCATCGCCGGCTTCCGCATCGGCGATATAATCGTTGTGAATGATGATCTGGTCGCCGCTTTGGCCCGGCGCTTTGTATACCGGGTTGAGGATATCGCCCGAAGAGGTGCTGAATACGTGCTTGGGGCCCGTTTTCAGTTCGCCGTTGAGGTCGAAGAAAGAATTGTTGAGATGCGTTAGTGCCGCGGCATTATCGCCGGCATAAAGAGCCACCTTGGCGGCCAGTGCGCGGTTAAACTCGCCAAAAGTGGCAGGTGAGTCAAAACCGGCAAAACCTTCCGACAGCGAAAAGGCAAAGCCGGCGCCGTTGAGTTGGGCGTAAGCTTCATCAAGGATGGAGCGAATGGCAGTAAAGGCTTCTGCTTTTGTGACAAATGGGCCCAGGTTTTTCGGGTCAGCCACGTCTACGCGGATACCGTTGTCGTTGAGCATATTGAGCACCTGGAACAACATCAGGCCTTTGATGGTATTGGCAAAAGCGCGGTAGCCGTCTTTTTCCGCTTCAGAAACCGAAGAGGTATTGTCAAGTGCGCCCAGCAACAGATTACAGTTTTTTACTACACGGTAGCGCGAGTTGTACGGACCGGTGAGATAAAACGTATTGGCATCAAGTGCGGTGCCTTCTTTGCCCAGCAGGTCTTCGGTGTTGCGCGGGTCGGCATCAAAGAGGTACATCTCGCGGGCTATCGAGCCGGTGGCGGTCACGTAGCCGTCCCAACCGACACGCATAGCAGATTCGGTGCCGGCAACGAGCAGGTTGAGCTCAGCGCGCGAAGCGTTGTTGAGCACGCTATTGATGCTGGGGCCGTTAGGATCCGCCTGGTCTTCGATGGTACAGGCTTGGAAGGCCAACAACAGCAATGCAAGGATGGAAAGATTGATATATTTCATAATGGATAGACTGTTTTGGTTTAGAAATTCAAGCTTAAATGGAAATAGGCTTGTTTTGCACTCGGGAAAGGCGCTACCTCAATCGAGTTGGACAAACCGCCTCCGCCTTTGGTAGACACTTCAGGATCGTAGCTGCTGTAGTCGGTCAACGTGAGCAGGTTGCGGCCCGAAACGCCCAGACGGATGCTTTCCAAAAACTTGTCGCCCATCGGGATAGTATAGAATAAACCGATTTCGCGAAGGCGGAAATAAGAAGCATCTTCGATAAAACCATCCAGGTTGTCAAATTCGCGCGGCGTAGTGGCGCCCAGGTCGGTAAGCAAGCGCGTCAGGTTGAGTACGTCGCCGCCTTGTTTCCAGTGTACCATGAAGTTGAAGTCGAGGTTTTTCATCAGGGTAAGCTGGTTGAACCAACCCAATTGGAAGTCGGGTTCTACGTCGCCCACCTG
>JAEUUQ010000060.1 GCA_016787505.1 Saprospiraceae bacterium
AAGGCTTTCTGCAAACAATTCAGGGCTTAGGATGTCAGAAGAAATAAATTTTACCCGAAAATTGCTGGACTCTTTCGAAAAAGCAGCCATGGAAAAGGTCGTTCAGAAAGGCGACTTTCTTATTAGAGAAGGCGAAATCGAGAGAAATCTCTACTACATAAAATCAGGAGCGGTAAGGGTATTTTATTTATCGGAATATGAAGAATATATCATCAGATTGGGATATGATGGTTCTTTTATCAACTCCTTATCCTCTTTTGTCACCTCAAAACCCTCGGAATTATATATTCAAGCTATTCGTAAAACTACCTTAAAAGCCATTTCAAAAGACAAACTATCACAGCTTGTACATGAAGACGAAGAAAGTCAAAGGCAATATATTTCTTTGCTCGAGCAACTGATCACGCAACAAATCGACCGCGAAATCGACCTGTTGATTACTTCGCCAACCGAGCGGTTACAAAGGGTATTGGACAGAAGCCCACATCTTTTTCAACACATTCCACTCAAATACATCGCCTCTTATCTGAGGATGAAACCCGAAACCTTGAGCCGCATCCGAAATTCTTGATTTCAATCAATGCTGCAAAAAACAACATGGCTGATCTTTGCATAAAATTCAACACACATGCAAATCAGACAAGACCTGTTAATCGACGAACTGCTGGCCCTGACCGAAAAGGCAATTGAATCAGCCAATACGTTCAAAGGATTATCGCTTCGCGAATTGAATTTTAAAAAAACTTCAGACGAGTGGAGCATTTTAGAATGCATCGAGCATCTTAATCTCTATGGCGATTTTTACCTGCCGGAAATTGAAAACCAACTATTAAAAAGCACGACAAAAAGTAACAGCTTGATTTTCAAAAGTGGGATTATTGGGAATTATTTTGCCAACCTGATGAAAGCCAATAATGGTAAAATAACAAAAATGAAAAGTCCTAAAGATAAAAATCCGGCAAATTCAGAATTGTCAATCCTTACTATTGAAAGATTTATCAAGCAACTGGAAAAATTGAAATCTTTGCTTCACCAATCGAGAACGGTTGACCTTACCAGATTGAAAGCCGCTATTTCATTAACCAAATTCATTAAATTACGACTTGGCGATACTTTTCGCTTTTTAATTTACCATATTGAGCGGCATATTTTACAAGCGCAACGAAACATGGCACATTGAGTATGAGCAACAAGCCCGATTTAATAGCAATAGCTAAACTCTTTCTTAAACTTGGCATAATCGGTTTCGGGGGCCCCGCAGCTCATATTGCCATGATGCAGGAAGAGGTGGTCACAAAAAGAAAATGGCTAAGCGAACAACATTTTCTTGACCTCATCGGTGCTACTAATCTGATACCCGGTCCAAACAGTACCGAAATGGCCATCCATATCGGGCACGAAAAAGCCGGCTGGAAAGGTTTGATATTAGCCGGGCTTTGTTTCATCCTCCCGGCAGTTATCATAACAGGTATTTTTGCCTGGCTGTACAAACATTACGGCCAACTACCCCAAATACAGCCTTTTGTTTATGGAATTAAACCCGCCATTATTGCCGTCATTCTGGGCGCGATTTTTCCGTTGGCGAAAAAATCGCTTAAGTCTATTGAGTTGGCTATAGTTGGTTTTATTGTATTAATTTTCTCTCTGCTTAGTTTTAATGAAATCTACCTGATGTTTGGAGCGGGTTTTCTCGCGCTGATATTAGCTATGATCAGGAACAATAAACCAACTAATACAAACAGCTTTTTCCCTTTTGTATTATTTCAAATAACAAATACAAGTATTTTTTCGCCTACCAATATCCATCTGTTTTTAATTTTTCTAAAAATCGGGGCCATTCTTTATGGCAGCGGTTATGTATTATTTGCCTTCCTTGATACGGAACTTGTCTCAACCGGATTATTATCAAGGCAGGTCTTAATTGATGCTATTGCCGTGGGGCAATTTACTCCCGGCCCTGTTTTTTCTTCCGTCACGTTTATCGGTTACCAGCTCAATGGCCTGTCCGGTGCAGTCCTTTCTACCATCGGAATTTTCTTACCCTCATTTGTATTTGTCGCCTTGCTTAATCCGCTCGTTAGGCGGATGAGAAACTCCATTTTGTTTTCCGCCTTCCTCGACGCCGTCAACGTCGCTTCTGTTGCTATTATTATTTCGGTTTGCTTCGCAATGGGAAAAGATACTATCACCGATTGGCGCACTATTTTGATTGCCGCTTTAAGCGTAATTATTGCATTTGGATATAAAAAAATAAATAGCGCGTTTATCGTTCTGGGGGGTTCGCTATTGGGTTATTTTCTTTCATTCATATGACAGGAATATACTGCCCTTGATTCCTTCCGTGAATATATCTATCTTTGGTGAGATCTCTATTCTCATCACTTAACAAAACCTAATATGAAACTAGGTGCCTTTTCCATAAGCCTCAGCGTAAAAGATATTCATGCCTCAAAGCAATTTTATGAAAATCTCGGCTTTACGGTCTTTGCGGGTGATATTGCAAAAAATTACCTTATTATGAAAAATGAAAATGCGATAATCGGCTTGTTTCAGGGCATGTTTGAAAAAAACCTATTGACCTTCAACCCGGGCTGGAACGAAAATGCCAGCAAAGTCGAATCTTTTGATGATGTAAGAGATATCCAACGACAGCTCAAAAGCAAGGGCGTCGCATTAGTCAGTGAAGCCGACGAAAATACCTCAGGCCCGGCAAGTATCATTGCAGTCGACCCGGATGGCAATGTGATATTGATTGACCAGCATGTTTGATATGCTATAGCAGGTTAATTACTAAAAATTACAACTATGCCTTTTTTTACTTTTTCCCCTGCTACTGCTTTACGACCCTATATTGAAAAGTATTGGCTCCTCACCGGATTCCGACAGCAAAAGGAAATTATTACTGTGATGCCCGACGGATGCATAAACCTCGTTATCAACTTGGGGGAAAATATCCAATCCATACATTTCAATAAACAAATCAGTCATGAAGGTATTTATTTTGTGGGTACTACGTTGAAGCCGGACGAACAGGTACTGCAAGGAGAGAGTCGATTGTTTGGCATACAGTTTAAACCGGGAGCATTTACTCATTTCTACAAATGGGATTCGCTCAATAGCTTCGCCAACCAAGTCATGGAGTTCGATCAAAAACTATTTCCCGATGTAAAAAAAACCATTCAATACTTCATTCCTTATGTGGATCAATTTTTCTTAGACCGCTTGTCTCCTCCCAGGTCTTCTATTATGAGCGTGGTTGTTGACATCGAACAACATGGCTATCAGCTGAAAATTGAGGCACTGGCAAAAAGACATTTTACGACAACACGGCAACTGGAACGGCAATTCAATCAGCATATAGGCGTTTCTCCAAAAGAATTTATGAATCTGACGCGATTCAAAAATGCCTTTGAAAAAATACAGTATAACCGGCATAATCGGAGCTTGTCGGATATCGCCTGGGAATGCGGATATTACGACCATGCCCATCTGACCAATGATTTCAAAAGATATACCGGCACCACTCCCTCCACTCTCATTTTGTCGGATTTTTCCAAAACAATTGCCTCCGACCCGTGGTAGTTTTGCTCTATAAAAGAGAAACCCGCTATGGAGAAGTATTTTCGGCTTATTATCGTGATAGTCCTTGGACTAATAGTTATCAGCTTTCTAGGATTTAAAAAAACGTATTTCGGCTTATTTCCCCACTTTGAGGGAACTACCTGGATTGTTCACTTCCATGTATTTACCATTTTATGCTGGTTCGCTATGCTCATAGCACAAGCCTCGCTTGCTAAAAGCGGCCGCATAGGCATACATAGAAAAATAGGCCGTTTGTCTTACCTCTTGGCGCCCCTTATTGTCATCGGTTTTGCCTTGATAGCCAATCAGGCGCAACTTAAACACAAGGCGCCTGATCTATTCGGAGCAACGCTATTCGACGCTTCTCTGTTTATCCTGTTTTATTCATTAGCCATCATTAACCGCAAAAACACGGCATTCCACGCGCGGTACATGATATTATCGGCCCTACCGTTCATTAACCCGAGTCTGGGTCGGTTTATTTCTCCAGCGGTGAGCTTGCCGGTAGAATTTTTAATAATCTTGACTTTATTGCTGACCGCTTATTTTAATAAACGGCCTTACCGCCCCTATCTGGTTGCCATGGGTAGTTTAGTGCTATTGTTGGGCATAATCATATATATTTCAATGATCAAGCCTGCAATAATTGAATCTGTGTGGTTGGCAATTTGGGGTTAGGGTTTACCTCACAATCGTCACATCCCCCTTGTCCTCAAAGCCGACCAACTGCCCGCAGCGGAATACTACGGCTTTTAAATGCCACACGTACACGCCGGGATTCATAGCCTTGCTCCTGTAATCGCCGTCCCAGCCCGCGGTATAATCTTCAGAACTATACAACATATTGCCCCAGCGGTCGAATACGTTGAGCTGGAATTGCTCTACCTGTACGCCTTCACCGGTAAATACCTGGAACAAGTCGTTAATGCCATCGCTATTGGGCGAAAAGACGTTGGGAATATAGAAGATGCCGAGCTTGCCCTTGACCTCCGGTACGACCTCCACATTTTGGCTGACGGTCTCACAGTCGTTGCTTACTTCAAGAGCATACACGCCCGCTGCGGTGACACTCCTCACCGCTGTAGTATCGCCGTTATCCCAGAGATAGTCGATCTGGCCCACCAGGCCCGATAAAATATTTACGCTGATATCGATTTGCAATTCGTTGCAGGGCAGGGTGAATTCCTCTGCGCTGAGAGTCAGCGATTCCAGGGTGGGCACGTCAATGGTATTTTCGGAAATACAGCCGTTCGCGTCTTGCACAACTACCACGTAATCACCGGCTTCTACACCTGCGAAATCGGCGCCGGTTTGGAAAGTATTCCCATCAATTGAATATTCAAAGGGACCGTTGCCTGCCACATTGGCCACCCGAATGGTTCCTGTACCGTTATTTGGACAGCTGGCTGTCCCCGAGAGGCTGAAAGTCGGCGCTGGTAGCGCCAATACACTCACCACTATCACCGAATCGCAACCCTGTTGATCGGTAAGAATAACCTCCTGCGTATCGCCTGCACTGATCGTGATCCCATTAAAATCGATAGTCGTGCCCTCGCAGGCTTGAAGAGGCACCTGAGTAGTATCTGTGATCAAAGCACTTACGCTCACTCTTACAATAGAATCGCAGCCGGCCTGGTTGGTGAGTGTAAAATCAACCATGTCGCCGGCTTGCAGGATTGTACCTTGGTACGAAATGGGCTCGCCCGGGCAAGTTACAAGTTGTAAATCGGCGGTGTCAGGGAATATCTCTGTCACGGTAACCGTTACAACCGAGTCACAGCCCACACTATTGGTGAGCACTACATCGGTCTGAGTGCCAGGCAATAGGGTTTGCCCGTTGTAGGTTACTGAAGTACCAGTACAAGCTTGCAGTTGGGCAACCCCGGAGCTGGTAAGCAATGCCGACACTGTGACGGTCACAATAGAATCGCAGCCCAAGCTATTGGTAAAAGTAAAGTCGATCTGGTCGCCTACATTCAGGGTAGAACCGTTGTATGTAATCGGATCTCCGGGACAGGTTTGCAAAGTCAAACTGGAAGTGCTGATGGGCAATGCCAACACCATGACGGTCACTACTGAATCACAGCCCAAACTATTACTGAAAGTAAAATCCACTTGGTCGCCGACAGCGAGGTCAGTACCGTTGTAATTGACCGTAGTGCCCGGGCAGGTTTGCAAAGACAAGCTTGTTGCACTCGTAGGCAATGCCGTCACGGTAACGGTCACCACCGAATCGCAGCCCAAACTGTTAGTTAGTGTAAATGGTATTTGATCCCCTACGCTCAAATCCGTGCCGTTGTAATTGACCGAAATCCCTGGACAAGCTTGAAGAGACAAACTCGAAGCATCCGTAGGCAGGGCCAATACGCTCACTGATATGGTAGAATCGCATCCGTATTGGTTGGTATACACAAAATCCTGGTGATCCCCTGCATCCAAAGAAGTCCCCTCATACATCACAGGCACACCGGGGCAAGTCGCCATATCAATGATGAGCGTTTGTGTGGGTAACATGTCAATTGTCACATTTTCAATCGAATCGCAGCCCGATAGAGCCTGATGCAGAATGGCAAAGGTAGTATCCACGGAGTAGGTTTGCCCCCCATAGTCAATAGTTTCGCCCTGACAAAAACTCAGGTCAGTAGTACTGATAAGTGTTGGACAAAGCCTGAGTAGCCAATCTACCTGCATACTATCGGCACACCCCACCAGCGAGGAATCTACCTGCACGTATACAGCCTGATAGCCTGACGGCAAAGACAAGGTATCGAAAACAAGCGTATAAGCATTAGCAGGCGCATTAACCCAAATATAGGCGCCGCCATTGGCCATGATGATCGTATCAATCTGCGCGGAAGCATCGGTAATAAAGACCCCGCCGCCATTGTACAGCGTATCGCTCGGGTCGATGACGCCGTTGTCATTCACATCCACATAAACCGAACCGCTGATCGTGCCATAGCCGGTAAAGAGGTCAAGGTTTAAGTCGGCCGAAGTAAGCTTGCAGCCTGTCGCATCCGTCACTTCGAGTGTATAATTGCCGCTTTGCGTGGGCGCCAGGTTGAGCATGGTTCCTTCAGGCCCGGGAAGGGCATTGCCATCCAGATACCACTGATAACTCACGGCGCCCGTAATCGGCGGTACGCAAATGGTATCAGGCAAACAGCGGGTATGACACCCTGAAGGTACTTGTCTTACGTTGGGCCCTTCCAGCACATTAATCGTGTTACTTTGCGCACGGCATCCAAATGCATTGACAGCTACCGCAAAATAATCCCCGGCATTAGTGTTGACAATACTCGGCCCTGATTGCCCGGTATTCCAGAAATAATTGACGCCTGCTTCCGGGGTATCCACTGAAAAAGTAATCGGCGTACTTTCGCACAAAAGTCCGGTGGGCTGGGTATTGATTTGCACGACGGCAGGATTGGGGTGCACGTTGATCACAAATGGGCCGACAGTGACCCCGCAGCCATTGATCTGGCTAGTAACTGTTAGCGAAATGTCGTGTTGGCCCACGGCCAACAAATTGCCGCGATCTTCCGAATACTCTACTACTTGCCCGCTTTGCCCTGTCGACCATTGATAAATATACCCTATTCCTGCACTGATCGCTTCCAGGAACACAGGTTCGCCGTAGCAGACCTCCAAGGTATCATAGAAATAGGCCACCGGCTGGCCAAATTCATCGAGTTCGTATGCCCTGATATCCGAATAAGGCGCGGGTATAACCTGTAGGTTCACGGGGTTGGGGCTGTATTCACAACCCTGTGAATCGGTAACAGTAACCCGGTAGGCG
>JAEUUQ010000081.1 GCA_016787505.1 Saprospiraceae bacterium
CGCCTATCTATGGGCTTTATGCCAGTATCGTACCGCTAATCGTATACGCCATTATGGGCACCTCCCGGCAATTATCGGTAGGGCCGGTGGCGCTGGCATCCTTACTGGTGCTTACCGGCGTGGGGCACCTGGCCGAACCCGGCACGGCACAATTCATAGCTTTGGCTATCTCCGTTTCATTGATAGCAGGTTTGATGCAGCTCCTATTCGGCTTTTTCCGGCTGGGATTTTTCATCAACTTCCTCTCCCACCCTGTACTTTCGGGCTTTACCTCTGCCGCAGCGGTCATCATAGGGCTGAGCCAGCTGAAAAACCTGCTGGGCATATCCATGCCGCGCACCAACCTGATACAGGAAATCGTCAATGCATTGATTCATCACATACACGAAACCAATCTGATTTCACTGGCTATCGGGGTATCAGGCATCGTGATTATTGCATTACTCAAGCGCATCAACCGCAATTTGCCCACGGGGCTCATGATTATAATACCCGGCACGTTTATTGTGTGGGGGTTCGACCTCATGTCCCAGGGAGTGGGCGTAGTGGGCGACGTGCCGCGGGGTTTGCCTGCTTTTCAGTGGCCGCAGCTTACATTTGCGAGCTTTAGGGCTTTGTTGCCGCTTGGATTTACCATCTTTCTTATCAGTTTTATCGAATCGCTGGCCATCGCCAAAGCGTTGGAAGCGCGCCACAATAATTATAAAATTTCGCCCAACCAGGAATTAATCGCGTTGGGGCTGGGCAAATTCCTGGGCGCCTTTTTCCAATGCTACCCTACTACCGGCAGCTTTAGCCGATCTGCGGTCAACGACGAACTGGGCGCCAAGAGTAATATGTCTTCTGTGGTGGCCGTGTCGGTGGTAGCCCTCACCCTGCTGTTCTTCACTCCGCTTTTGTACTACCTGCCCACCGCCTTGTTCGGCTCCATCATCGTAATGGCCGTATATAGCCTCGTGGACTACAAAGAGGCTATCCGCCTTTGGCGCACCGACAAACGCGATTTTATTACGCTAATGGTAACTTTTATACTCACCATCACGATGGGTATACAAGACGGCGTTCTGGCAGGCGTTCTTTTGTCGCTGGCTATCGTCATCTACCGCAACTCGCGCCCCCACTTCGCCGTATTGGGAAAGTTGCCCATCAGCGGCCATTTTCGCAACGTGAAGCGCTTTCCGGAAGCCATTCAGGAACCCGACGTACTAATTATGCGCTTTGATTCCGAGCTGTACTTTGGCAACTGCGAATATTTCAAAGAGTCGATGGAAGAGTTGGTGGCTAAAAAAGGCCCTGAATTAAAAGTCATTATCCTCGACGCAGCTCATATCAACGACCTCGACTCTACCGCCTACCACATGCTCGACGAGATGGTTGACGAACTCAAAGCCAAAAACATCTGGTTTTTCTGGGCAGGCACAATAGGCCCCGTGCGCGATACGCTGTTCCGCTGCGGTATGATGCACAAAATAGGCCTCGACAGCCATTTTATGAATATCGACGATGCGCTGGATTATTACCACCACTTGCGGGATGACGGCCTTGATATGAAGATTGATACAGAGGCACTTCAGACGAATGAGGAAGAGAGAGAGTGAAAAAGGAGGTGAGGGTGAGATTTTTGATGTTGGATGTTGGATCTCATTTAATTTATATGATATACTTGAAAACATGAAGATTCTTTCATATTTTTACAATCCACTGCCCCTATCCGTGTTGCAGGGGTTTTAAGCCATAGCGTATGAAATTCGGTTTTGTCATAGATAACAGAAAGTGCATCGGCTGCCATGCCTGCACAACAGCCTGCAAATCAGAGCACAATGTACCCGTAGGCGTCAACCGCACCTGGGTAAAGCAAGTTGAAAAAGGGGTATTCCCCAATACGCGACGCCTGTTTTCAGTGATGCGCTGCAACCACTGTACCGATGCGCCTTGCGTAGAAATTTGCCCCGTGGAAGCTTTGTATTTCCGCCCCGACGGCATCGTCGATTTTGACAACCGGCGCTGTATCGGCTGCAAAAGCTGCATGCAGGCCTGTCCTTACGACGCGCTGTATATCGACCCCGCCAACCACACGGCGGCAAAGTGCAACTATTGCGCACACCGCATAGATATAGGCCTGGAGCCCGCCTGCGTCAACGTCTGCCCCGAACACGCTATCATCAGCGGCGACATGGACGACCCCGATACGGAGATCGCCCAACTGCTGGCACGCGAGCAGGTGAGCGTGCGCAAGGCCGCCAAAGGCACCGTGCCCAACCTGTATTATATCGACGGCGACGAAGCTTCGCTCAACCCCATGGCTACCGAAAAAGGCGGCGAATATTTCTGGAGCTATCAGGCACGCGGCGTGGGCCACTACGCCAAGTTTACCGAAAAACTGGCCTTCAGCGAGGGCGACCTCGTGTTGGCCGCAATGGAGAAAAACGGACAACACACCACCGCAGGACAGGTAGCCCAAAACGGCTCCGCCAAATCGATAGATATCCTCATGGGCAAAACGCAACGGGTGTACGACGCCCCCGACAAAGGCGTGCTATGGGGCTGGGAAGTGTCGGCCTACGTGCTCACCAAAGCTATCTCGGCAGGCGCTTTCTTATTGCCGGCAATAGCCCTGCTGACAGGCTTGGCTGAGGTGAGCTATCAGACCTGGATGGCAGGACTGGTACTCGGCCTGGTATTCCTCCTCGCCACCGGCTTGTTGTTGGTGAAAGACCTCGACCGCCCCGACCGCTTCCTCAACGTACTCCTGCGCCCGCAATGGCGCTCCTGGCTGGTACGCGGCGGCTATAGCATTACGATTTTCGGCGGTATACTCGCCCTGCTGGCCGTAGCCGGCTGGTTTGGCTGGTCGCAGGT
>JAEUUQ010000086.1 GCA_016787505.1 Saprospiraceae bacterium
GCTGCATGATGACGCCAATACGCACCACCAGCTTTATCTCAATATGCTCTACGATATCGTAAAGCAAGGCATTGAAACCGGCGCCAAACGCGTCGTCTTTTCGCGTACAGCCATGGAGATCAAGAGTTCGGTGGGCGCTACTCCCCACTATCTGCACAGTTTTCTGCGCCACCGCTGCTGGTGGGGCAATCTGATCCTGCCTTTTATGGTACGATTCCTTGAGCCTCCGGTGAAGTGGACGGGGAGGCACCCGTTTAGGAGGGAGGGAGTGTGAGTTGTCGGTTATGGGTTGTGAGTTGTCGGTTGTCAGTTCTTATCTTTATTAGTAATTTCATAACTCACAACCCATAACTCATAACTCACAACCCACAACCATTACTTCTTCACAAAAATGCTTCCAAAATTGACGCTGATCGTCACATTGGCGTAGTACTCGCGGGTGGGTTTAAACTGGACCTTCTTGCTGTCGGGGAGATTTTCCTGGAAAGAAAAACGCATTTTCTCGGGTAGGACGACCTTGCCGTGTGTGGCGGTGAGTGAATAGCCGAACCATTGCGGGTCGGGGTGGTGGAAATAGACATCGGTTTGTTCGCCTCTGACCATGAGGTCGAGCAGGTCGCGGGAAGCGAAGAGATTGACGATGCCGTAGGCGGCTTCTATATTGCAGCGACCTTTGAGGTCGTAGAGCGTAATGTCTGATCGGCGGGTGCGCATCGAGATATCGCCGTTGAGTTTGCGGCCCATGATATCCCCGAATTTGGATTGCACCTCTATAATGCCCTGCACGTTTTCCATGCCTATTTTGCTAAAGGAACCATTGATCTTCAACCGGCCGTTGAGGTTGGAGACTTGCGCTTCTCCGAAGTGGTTTTTCAGGTATACGGGGCATTCCTGGGGCAAGGTAATGGTATAGGTAGCCGAAAGTTGGGCTTCGACGGCCTTGCCGTTTTGCGGCACGTGCACAAAATTGCGCAGGTAGATGTTGTTTTTCTGGCGCTGGGCCACGTATTGCAGCGACTCTATATCGCGTTCTGCTACGGCTTTGTCGGGGTGTTTGGCCAGCAGCGTGATCGTGACGGCGATCTCTTTTTTATCCCATGTGCGTATGTTGATATCGGCTTTTTCTCCTTCGATATTTACCTCGTAACCGTTTTTGTAATTAAACGTTTTTTCAATGGTACGGCTCACCACGTGTACGGTGGTATTTTGGGCAAAAACGGGGGCAGTCAGTACCCAGCCGGCCAGCAGGTAGAGGAGGTGGTTTGTCATATGTCGATACAGGCTGTTGTGCATTGGGTTGTTGTCGGTTGTCGGTTGTGGGTTGTCGGTTCTCGGTTGCCGGTTCTCGGTTAAAGGTAAATTAACCCATAACCGACAACCGACAACCCATAACTCACAACTCACAACAAAGCTGCCATTTGTTTGATTACAAGCGTTCTTTCGCGTTCCAGTTCCACTATTTGTTGTAGCAGGGGGCCGTCGGCGCCATAGCGTTTTATCATCGCCTGGGTTTCGTTCACGGCTTCATTGAGTTCATCGAGGTTGCTTTGCAGGCCGGCGATTTCTTCGCGGGCGCTGCCCACCACGCTGGTCATCAGCATGCGGGGTATTTCCTGGAAGGCTTCTTCGTCGCCGGCGTCGGCAGGGGGTAAAGTCACCGGCCACTGTGCCTGTTCCTGGGCGTAGGCCGTCGTCACGCGTGCGGGAGTATCGCCCAGCAGCCAATGCATGGCGAAACCTATGCCGCACAATACGGCTGCCGCCGCCACCCAGCGAGCGAGCTGCAAGCTCCGTACTTGTCCCTTGCGACCCAGTTGCTTTTCGATGCCCTGCCAAACGTCTTCAGACGGCTGTCGCAAGGGTAGTTTTTGCAGCGCTTCGCGCAGGGGCGCCTCGGCCAGTTGCCCTTCAATGCGCTGCCACAGGGCCTCGTCGGGCCGGTATTGCGGCAGCTGCGCCAGGGCTTCTTTTAAGGTTTGTTTATTTCGTTCTTCCATCTGTTGTCGGTTGTCAGTTGTCGGTTCAGTCAATTCGCGAGGTGGCATGTACCGGGTTTTCGGCAGCTAAAGCAGCCGGTACGGTTCCCGTAGTCCAGTCGCATCTCTCCCTCCCTCCCTCTCTCCCTCACTCCCTCACTCCCTCTCCCCCAGGATCTCCCGGAGGCGTTTCTTGGCATAAAACAGCTGCGACTTCGAGGTGCCTTCCGAGATGCCGAGCATTTCGGCGACCTCTTTATGGCCGTAGCCTTCCACCTCGATCAGCCAGAACCCCGTGCGGTAGCCTACCGGCAGCGATTGAATAGCCTGATCGAGATAGTCGATATCGATGCGGTGGCCCCAATCCACGGATTCTTCCTGGTGATTGGGGGTGAGTTCTTCCCAGCGCGTCTGCTTGCGCAATTTGCTGAGGGCGGTGCGGGTCACGATCACTTTTATCCAGGCGCCCAGCGTTGATTCCTGGCGAAAACCGGCCAGGTGGTTGAACACCTTTACAAAAGCCTCCTGCAGCACATCGTTGGCGGTGTCGTAATCGCCGGTGATGCGGTAGGCCAGTGTATACATCGCATTGCAGTAACGGTCGTAAAGCGCCTTTTGCGCTCGTCGGTCGTTGGCCAGGCAGGCCGCTATCAGTTCGGCGTCAGTCATTCGCAGGGTAGTGGTCATCCAGGCGCAGCGTTCTTTGCGTTTTATAGAAAGAGCGCTAAGCTGGGGGAAAGGTTGTATCTCTGTTCTCTGTTCTCTGTTCTCTGTTCTCTGTTCTCTGTTCTCTGTTCTCTGTTCTCTGTTCTCTGTTCTCTGTTCTCTGTTCTCTGTTCTCTGTTCTCTGTTAAGTTTAACTAGCAAAGATAAGGAACGGATAACAGAGAACCGACAACCGACAACCGACAACCGACAAACCGACAACCGACAACCGACAACGGATAACTGACATTAATCATACCCCCCTTCTGACATTCCTCAGCTTGCGGTAAAGCGGAGCGGCATAGCTTTGCGTTAGAAACACGTTTGTATTCTTTATTCTAAAGCAAAAGCCGTGCCCAAACGACTTGTCGACAAATACAATATCCCCGCGCCCCGATATACCAGCTATCCTACTGTGCCATACTGGGAAGCCGCGCAAATCGACGCTACCGCCTGGAGCGATCGCGTACGCGCGGCTTTCCACAGTCGGCGGGAACTGAGCCTGTATATCCACTTGCCCTATTGCGAACAACTGTGCACCTACTGCGGCTGCAATAAACACATCACTACCAACCACCGCGTAGAACAGCCCTATATCAATAGCGTGTTGGCCGAATGGGCCATGTATACCCGGCTCCTTGGCGAACGCCCCGTGTTGCGCGAATTGCACCTCGGCGGCGGCACGCCTACGTTCTTTTCGCCCGACAACCTCGCCTGCCTCATCGAAGGTATCCTGGCCGGCGCCGATGTGGCCCCGCAGACCGAATTCAGCTTTGAAGCCCACCCCTTTTCTACTACCCATGCACATTTAGCTACCCTGCGCCGACTGGGCTTCAACCGGATCAGCGTGGGCGTACAGGACGTGTCGCCCGAAATCCTGGCGATCATCAACCGCGCGCAGACGGTCGAGCAGGTCGAAAACGTGACCCGCTGGGCCCGCGAGCTGGGCTACGAGTCGGTCAACTTTGACCTTATCTTCGGACTGCCGCTGCAAACCCCAGCCCATATCAGCGATACCATGCATCTGGTAGGCCGCCTGCGCCCCGAACGCATCGCCTTCTATAGCTACGCCCATGTGCCTTGGGTTAAACCCAGCCAGCGCGCCTACTCCGAAGCCGACCTGCCCGATGGCGAAGCCAAAAGAGCCTTGTACGAATGGGGCCGCGAACTCCTCGAACGCGAAGGATATGTAGAAATAGGCCTCGACCACTTCGCCCTGCCCGGCGACAGCCTTTACCGCAGCATGCAGCAAGGCACGCTACACCGCAACTTTATGGGCTACACACCCTACAGCACCCGGCTTTGCATCGGCCTGGGCGCCTCCGCCATCGGCGACAGCTGGGACGCCTACGCACAAAATGAAAAACGCATCGCCGACTACCAGCAACGAATTGCCAAAGGCGAACTACCCCTCACCAAAGGACACCTGCTCTCGCCCGAAGACCAGGTACTGCGCGAGCACATCCTGCACCTGATGTGCCAGGGTTTTACCAACTGGGAAGACCCCCGCCTGCAGTGCGAGGCCCTTTGGGAAGGACTCGAACGATTGACCGAGATGGAGGAAGACGGACTGGTTAGCCGCTCGCCGTATCAATTGCGCGTGACTGAAGCCGGACTGCCCTTCCTGCGAAACATTTGCCTGGCGCTGGATGCGCGCTATTGGCGCGCCCAGCCGGCGGCGCAATTATTTAGTAAGGTTGTTTAAAAACCTGCATTATGAAAAAGCAAACCGGTATCTGGCTCGACGCCAGACAAGCTTTCCTTATCCACCTGCTTGACGGGAAAATGGAGCATTATCAACATATCAAGTCCGATTTCGACGAAGGCCGCATTAAAGGCGGCGCCCGCTCAAGTACGCCCTGGGGCCCGCAAGACACGACCTCCGAAACCAAAATCCTGGAACGCAAAAAACACCAGTTGAGCGAATATTTCGAACGACTGAAAGATCAGGTACTGGACAGCGAAGAACTCTTCTTGTTCGGCCCTTCGGAAGCCAAAAAAGGACTGGAAAAAGCTATAAAAGAAGACAAAAACTTCAAACCCGCCCTGCTGGCCGTAGAACCGGCCGATCAAATGACCCAAAATCAAATGATCGCCAGAGTGAAGAAGTTTTTTGGATTTTAGATTTCGGATTTCGGAATTCGGATTTTTCAAGGATAAATCCGAATTCCGAAATCGCAAATCCGAAATTGCTCCGTTAATCCAGGGTAACTGCCACATTCCCCCTCTTCCGCCCCGTATCTACATACCGGTGCGCTTCTACCATTTGTGCAAACGTAAAGCGCTTATCGATAACCGGTTTCAACTCGCCGGACTCCAGGAGTTGCTTCAGGAAATTCATATCCTCCGCGGAGGTTTGCGCTGTTCCGGTCACTATCTTGATAGAACTTGTCATCATGACCCATAAAGCTTGAAGCCCCTGTTTCACCAAAGCAGATCCTAATAGCAGGGCGCCTTTTTTGTGAAGCAGGTTGGTTAAATCAAAAACAGACACCTTTCCTATCGTGTCAAAAACCACATCGTACTTTTCGCTAATTTTGGATAAATCCGTTTTGGTATAATCGATCACGTGATGAGCGCCGAGAGATTTTACCAGGTCAACGTTTGATGTGCTGCAAACGCCGGTTACCTCTGCACCAAAATGCCGGGCGAGCTGTACCGCTGCGGTGCCTACCGCCCCCGAAGCGCCATAAATAAGTACTTTTTGACCGGGCTGAATAGGGGCTTTTTTTAAATAATGCAGCGCCGTATGCCCTCCAAAAGGAATGACAGCTGCTTCTTCAAAAGTCATATTTGCGGGTTTTATGGCCAATGCCGCATCTTGAGGCAGGCAGATATACTCCGCGAAAGTCCCCATATTGAAGCTGGCCAGGCCGAACACCTGGTCGCCTTTTTTATAGCGTGTAACGGATTTTCCAACAGCTTCCACTTCTCCGGCCAGCACGATTCCGAGAATATTGGTTTTGGTGGGTTTAAAAAGTCCGTAGACCAGCCTGGCCAAAAACGGGTCGGCTTTTCGCAGGCGCACATCCGCTGTATTTACGGCGGTAGCTTTAATTTTTATCAAAATTTCCTGGTCAGTGGGTACCGGTTTTTCCACTTCTTCGAGTTGGAGCACCTCGGGCGGGCCGTATTGGTGGTAGGTAATGGCTTTCATAATGCGACTTGTTGTTGATTACTGTTGAAAAGACGATGCAAGTACGGCCTGTATGAGTTACAAACCGAATACTACTCGACAGAGCGGGGGAAAGTGTCGACGGATCAGAAAGGTTCTCTGTTGTCCGTTGTCAGTTGTCTGTTCTCTGTTGTCCGTTGTCCGTTCTCGGTTGTCTGTTCTCTGTTGTCCGTTCATTATAAAACTTTACCGAGAACAGAGAACAGAGAACCGAGAACAGACATTGAATTTTCCCAAAAAATCCCGATATTCCCCCTGTCAAAAAACCATCGCACCATGAAAAACACCTTAACCCTATCGCTCTGTCTCCTCATCGCACTTCCTCTTTGGTCTCAAAAAAACCAGCGCAGCCTCGTACGCGAGCAAAACTCCGGCAAAATACCCGTGCCGGGTGCGCAGGTTGTATAAATCTCAGTATGCGCAATTTCAGCAGTATTTGGAGATTGTAAGACAATATCTGGCGGGGTTGGAATAGCGTTTACGCACTGCAACGCCTACCCCCCATGTCTGAATCACAGATTCCACAGATTTAACGGATTCCACGGATTAGTACAAGCACTATTTATCCGTGAAATCCCAATAATCCGTGGAATCCGCGATTCTGCTACGCCACAGCCGGCAGCCGGCAAGGATTCATAAGACCATATTGTCATTCAAACCTCACCCTCACCTTCAATTGATTGTGAAATGCCGGCTTCAATAAGCCGTCGTGTTGGAGCCTTCCCACCACAATGCCAGGATGAATAGCGACATCGCGGGCAAAATGGCGGATAATTTGCTCATCAAAGTGTGAATAGCTGTTTTTCCAGGCATGATAAGCATCTTTGGGAATAAGCAGGTTGGCGGCGTATTCATTGGCTTCCCGTTCTTTATCCAGGTCTTGCGAAACGCCTTCTGTATTTTCCAGAAATAAGGCTTTTTTGCTGTGCTTCAGAATATGACAAGCCTCGTGAAAGAAAGAAAACCAGAATTGATCATTTGTCTTGTACAAATCCGAAAGCTGGATCAGCGGGGTCTGGTGTATCCATCGGGCGGCGCCGCTAATTTTGGTATTGGGCAAGCCGGGGGTAAATACCAGCGCTACGCCACACGAGGCAGCTAATGTCTCAGCTGCCTGTAGAAATGAATCCGGCTGCTTATGCGCAATCTCTCGAAATTGTAGCATGGACTCCTTAAATCGACGGGCATTGTACCCAGTGAGCGATTTAGATGCTAACTGTCTTTCTCCCAGGCGAAGCCATACCGCAATAGTAGCCGGACTGGGTGTGTTTTTTAGCGAAATGCGAAAAGCTACATCAGTTGAATTTCCAAGGTAATAGGCATTCCAGTCTTTAGGGGCGGCAAACCGGAAAAAGCGCAAAACCTCCCTGAGGGTTTCCACATTTGATTTGGAGCTCGAAATGACGCCTAGCTTATGCATGGTTTTAAGGGGGAATTGATCCAGCCAGCGCAAGTCGAGTTCCAGGGCTTCTTTCTCCTCGATGCGGGCCAGGGTTTCCCGGTAAATACTTTCGCGCCTGATCCAGAAGTGGACCGGTATGCCCAGCACCCGTTCCAGCATAATGGCCGTATCCATAGTCAAAGGGGCTTTGCCGTTGATCAGTTCGTTTATTTTTTCCTTTGGTCGCCCCATCCGGGCGGACAACTCCGCTTGGGTCATGCCCAGGCTTTCGATAGTTTCCCTAATGGTGTCGCCGGGTGGAGACAAAAGGGATCGGTCAAGTGGAGGGGAGAAGGCCATTTGTATTGTTTTTTCAAATTCAGTGATAGTCTTCAATCTGGATAATTGTGATAGAACGCACCTCCGACCAATTAATACTCCCATTGTCAATTACGGGAGGTGGTTGTTGGGTCGGGCGGAAAATCAGGCGATAATTGCGGCTGATATCCACGGCAAAATACCCCCGTTTATTTCCCCCTGTTAGCTCGTGGCAATTGGCTGCTGGAATCGTACGCATATTTTCCAGACTAACAGCAGCATCAAATTCCGCAAATCTTTGCATGATCGAACCTGCGCGGGCGCCATATGTGCGCTTAATCGTCTTTGCATCGGCGAAAGTTTTGGCCAGCTTTTTTGTGTCAAATTGGATATCCATGCAAAGATATTTTTATTAACGAAAAAAGTTAATAAAAAGTTCAATTCGTTTATGCGCCACACCGTTATAAACGAACATTCCCTATGCCATAGGACAATGCACTATAGAATGGTAGCCTGGATTTTTTTTAGTGGTAGCTTATCGCAAATATAGCTATTTCTGTTTTCAACGCAAAGAGCGCAACAGGAAACGCAAAGGTCGCTGTCTAATACTTTACTATTGTTAAATCAATAGCGTCTTTTGTGACAGCGGTTGCCCATAAGATTGGGCGTGGGTGTGGGTGTGAGGTGTGAAAGTGTGTAAAAAACCTAGAACCTACAACCTAGAACCTACAACAAAACTCCCTATCTTTCCCCAATCAAAAAACCACATCAACCATGAAAAACACCATTACCCTGGCCCTCTGCCTGCTCATCGCATGTTCCCTTTTCGGACAGAAAACCCAGCGCAGTCTCGTGCGCGAGCAAAACTCCGGCAAAAAACCCGTGCCGGGGGCGCAGGTCGTTTTTAGCGAAGCCAACCCTGTTATTTCCAACAACGACGGCTTATTCACCCTTAGCTTCCCGCGCAAAAAAGCCGGCGAGTGGGTCTTCCTCGAAGACGTGCAAAAAAGCGGCTACGAACTCGTCAACAAAAAAGACATCGAGCAAGTCAAACTCAGCGCCGACGAGCGCCTGGGCGTCGACATCATCGTGGCGCCCGCCGGCAAACTCGACGCCGCCCGCCGCGAATACTACGACATCTCCGACAAAGCCCTGCTGGCCGGCTTCGAACGCGAGAAAAAAGCCCTGCGCGACAAACTCCAAAAAGCCCAGCTCAACCAGCAGGAATACGAAGAAAAATACGAAAGCATTCAAAAGCAATACGACCAGCAGCAACAGCAACTTGACCAGCTCGCCGATAAATTCGCCCGGGTGAATTTCGACGATGTAAGCCCCGTCTACAAAGAAGCCCTGGAGCTCTACAAAGCCGGCCATATCGACCAGGCCATCGCCAAACTCGAAAGCATTAACCCCGCCAAACGCACCGAGGAGATCATCAAAGAAGAAAAACGCATCGGCGAGGCCCAAAAAGAACTGGACGCCCAACGCGCTGCCCTGGAAACCGAAAAACGCCAGCAAACCGCCAATCTGCGCCTGCTGGCGGATATGTATAACGCCGATTTTGACCCGGAGAAGGCGGAGGCGCAGTATGACCAGTTGCTGCAGTTGGATAGTACGGATTTGGAAGTTCTGGATGCTGCGGGGGATTTCTACCGAAAAAATCACCGCTATGAGAAGGGAATGCGGGTATATCGCATGATCATTGCGCATCCAGAGGCGGAGGAGTGGCAGGTGGGGAATGCATACAGTAACCTTGGCAACTTGCATACTGCAACCGGCAATTTGCCCGCTGCGCTGGAGGATTATACACAGTCTTTTAGCATTTATAAAAACCTGCACTATAGAAATCCACATCAGCTCATTACCAAAGACAATCTAGCTGTTGCTTATGAAAAACTGGGGGAGACGAACGCCGCCCTGGGTAAATTCGATCAGGCTTTGACTTTTTATGAAAAGTTCAACATATTAGAAAAAGAACTTTACGATGCCTTTCCGCAAAATATGGCCTTTAAAAGCGGTTTGGCCATTTCTTATGCTAAACTCGGAGCGACTCTCCACACTCTGGGCAATTTAGAGCAAGCTTTGACTTTTTTTGAAAATTGCAACACATTAGAAAAAGAACTCAATGCTGACAATCCGAAAAATGCAGATTTCAAAAATGAATTAGCCATTTCATACCAATTCCTCGGTCGTTTATACAGTTCATTGGGTAATTTAGATCAAGCTTTGACTTTTTTTGAACGCCACAACTATCTATTAGAAGAA
Source organism: Saprospiraceae bacterium (assembly GCA_016787505.1). GTDB lineage: Bacteria > Bacteroidota > Bacteroidia > Chitinophagales > Saprospiraceae > JABWBR01. Next base: position 9,821 of record JAEUUQ010000086.1, read on the forward strand.
CTCTATGAAACCTATCCTCAAAATGTAGAGTTCAAAAACGGTTTGGCTATTTCTTATGCTAAACTCGGGGAAGTGCAAGGTGCCTTAGGTAATTTGAACCAGGCTTTGACTTTTTTTGAAAAAGCAAATCAAACGATCAAAGAACTCTACGCGGTCTATCCTCAAAATGTGGAATTCAAAAATGGATTGGCCCTTTCTTATGAGAAGCTCGGGGATATATACAGCGCAATGGGATCTTTGGGAATGCGTAAGGCATTGGCTTTTTTTGAAAGCTTTAATACATTAGAAAAGGAGTTAAATGCGGGCTATCCTCAAAATGTAGAATTCAAGAAGAATTTGGCCATTTCTTATTCAAGACTCGGAGAAGTGCAAGGCGCCTTAGGCAATTTGGAACAAGCATTAACTTTTTTTGAAAAAGACATAGAATTGTCGAAAGATCTCTACGCAACCTATCCGCAAAATGTAGAGTTCAAAAGCGACCTGGCAATTTCTTATGTAAAATTAGCCCAGGTTGCTTTGGCCAAAACCGACAAATCAACCGCAAAAAAGCATCTTCAGGAAGCAGAAAAGCATTTTTCTGAATTACATCAAATTTCTCCACAAAATACAGCCTACAAGAAATACCTTGATATTGTAAGACAAGTATTGGAAACGTTAAAATGATGAATTAACTCCTGGTACCCCCTACTCCCCCCATGTCTCCCGAATCACGATTCCACAGATTTAACGATTTCACGGATTAGTATAAGCCCTCCTCATCCGTGAAATCCCAATAATCCGCGGAATCCGCGATTCTGCTACGCCACAGCCGGTCGGCAAGGATGGCAAAGTCTCGTTTCGACTCCGCTCAACGAACGACAGAGCCGGCCATTGAGCGGAGTCGAAATGCCCCCCTTTTTGTAACTTCCCCCTCACAACAACGTTATTACTTTTGAGGTGACAAGGTGACAAGGTAACAAGGTAACAAAGTGACAAAAACTCACAACCCACAACCGACAACCGAATTTTCCCTATCTTTGCCCAAACCTCCCCCCCTGCCGAAAAAACAACGCGCCATGTCTGAAAACCACAAAAAACAACTCGAACAGCAACTCTGGAATATCGCCAATACGCTGCGCGGCAAGATGAATGCCGACGAATTCCGCGATTATATCCTCGGCTTTATTTTTTATAAATACCTCTCGGAACGCATGCACCTGTATGCCGATAAACTGCTGCAGGAAGACGGCTTGCGCTACGAACAAATCAAAGAAGATACGCTGCAGGGCCGCGAATACCTGGAGGCCGTGCGCCAGGAGGCTATCGAACAACTCGGCTATTTCCTGAAACCCTCGGAGTTATTTCATACGGTGGCCAACCGGGGAGATTTTATCCTCGAAGACCTCGGCCGCATCCAGGCCTTTTCGCGCACCAACCGCATCCTCAACGAAGTAAAATCGTACGGCAACATCGTGTGTTTCCGCAACCTCAAAAAAGCTGCCGACGACGCCATCGCCCTGTTCTCCAACCCCGAAGCCAAAGAAATAATCCTGATACAGCCCTACGAGGTGTACGTCAGGAAATTCAACGAAGCCCTGGCCAAACTACGGCAAATCGCCCCCAGCGTCAGCAGCGTCGACGAGTTGCCCAGCGAAGAAGAAGAACTCGAATTCGTCAAAGCTTTCCGCGAATTGATGCGCCTGCGTAACATCCTGTCCGGCTTCTCCGATTTCCGGTTTGACGATCTCGGCATGGAAGAGCAGGAGTTTGAAGACTACAAAAGCAAATACCTCGACATCTACGACAAAGTGAAAACCGCCCCCGAAAGAGAAAAAGTGTCCATCCTCAACGACGTAGATTTCGAGTTGGAGTTGATCCACCGCGACGAAATCAACGTGGCCTACATCCTCAAGTTGCTCGGCAAAATGCACGAAGCCGAAGCCGAAGAAAAAGAAAAACACCGCAAGATGATCATCGACATGCTTGGCGGTGAGGCGCAATTGCGCAGCAAAAAAGAGCTCATCGAAAAATTCATCCGCGAAAACCTGCTCTACGTTCAGGACGTCGAAGACATCCCCGACGCCTTTGCGGCCTTCTGGCGGGAAGAAAAAATCCAGGCTATCCAACAGCTCTGCGAAGAAGAGCAACTCAACCCGGAGCTATTGACGCAGGTCATCGAGGGCTACCTGTTCAGCGGCCGCGAGCCCCTTGGCGAAGAAATCGCAAGCGCCTTAAAGACAAAACTCAAACTGCTGGGAAGAAGGGATATCATCAGCCGTATTCGCGAGAAGATCATGGCCCTGGTCGCCACTTTTGATGATGGGATGGGGGAGGTGTGAGGGGGGGATTTTGTTGATGTTTGATGCTGGATTATTCAACCCTACAACCTACAACCATCTATGCGATCTATGCGGGGGAGCGGCAGAGAAATGGAGGAGACGTTGCCGTCAGTCCCTGCGGCCATAGTTCCTATTATCGTCGTATGGTCTCCAACGCGGAATACAATAGCGGAATATTCAAGCCAGTATAGATAGATACGCCCGGATTGTAGTTGTTATTTTTTCGGGAGTTGGAACTCCTTCATGAAAAGATCTTCCAGGTCCTGGATGCATTCAATCAGCGTTTCATCTACGAATGAGGTCATTCCATTTTGTATTTCTTTGCCTTTTTTATTAGGAACTTTTAAACAGATCTGGCTTATTTTATCGTATTGCCTGTGATATTTTTCGCAGCGATTTTTGCTGGTCGATACGGTATATAACCGGCCTTTCGTCTGTCTGAAAAAAGAAACTGCAAACGTATCAAACAACCCAAAGTCCAGTCTACTCACATTACTTATGAATTGTGTGGCTACTGATTCGCGAGCGACTCTAACATTGACCCCGGAAATGACCTGTTTCTCAAAAACTTGTTTTAATTTCTCAATGCTACTTTGGTCTGTAAAATAGTCGTCTTTTACAACAAAAATGCGTTCAAGCTTCATGTTTCGATTATGCCTGTCATGATTATTTTTATGTCTTACCGGAATATTGAGATAATTGGTTCCCTCTTCCCTTAACCAAAAATCAATATCATTAACGCTAATAGCTTTGAATTCATGTTCGACGTGATCCATGAAGTTTTGAAAAACATTATTAATTAGGGGGCCGCTACAATTGATAACACCGTTTTTGAGATCAGTAATATTGTCGCGGGTGTCTTCTAACACTTGATACACACTTTTGATAAAAGGCGCCTGAGAATCCTTAGTCATGCCTCTTACCGCTTTTATGTTTGGTGGTTGAAACAATTTTATTCCTTCGGCAAGATCACAAATAATATCGGCCATAATTCTCTCCACTGGCTCACTTTCGCTTCGCAAGGGTATTATACTATCAATATCAGTTAGTGGGTTTTTAATTTCAAACGGCCTTAATTCACAAGATCTGATAAAATCACTTAAAGCGACTAAAAAACTCTTTTTTTGCTCGACATCCATAGGGTCAGGTTTCTTTTCCTTTTTAGGTTCACTGGGTTGATGGTCATTATAATGATAGATTATTGTCCTTACCTGACTTAAATCAAACGGTATATTTATAACTTCGTCTTTCTTTTCGTTAACTATTTGAATATAAGGCCGATTCGTAGCATGACGAATACCTAGTTCATAAAATACATTGGCATTTCCTCCAGAAATATCTGCTATTACTAAATCAGCATTAAGTAATAGTTCAATAACTTGTGTTGTGATATTTCCTCCTCTGGAATCAAAATCAGCTCTCATTAGCTGACCATAATTGAAGTTGTTTAGTACTCCTTGAATCAGATTGTACATATAGTCTGATTGCTTCCTGACAGAACTACCTGGTTTACCAATTGGCGTGACAAAAAAGCAGGTTTTTTTTGTACTCATAATTATTGATTATTTAGTGTTGATATATTCTTCTGATCAAGAGGTATCAATTTCAAACAGTTAACAAACAAGATGTAAACAATAAAGTTCGCATAATGTTCAAGAATATATATATCAATTGATGTTTTTTATTAATAACGCCAAACGAAATTCGGTTCCCAGGTCGAAATGCTCAATGCTTCAATAGTGACTTGGTGAATTAACGTGTTCCGTTACAAAACTATTAAACATACTGTGTTTTGGTTTTAACACTACTTAGCCGCCGCCTGAGAATACCCTGTTACAACGAACGAGATGTCACCCCTGCGTTCGTGCCTCGCGCAGATGATCTTTCGAGGCACGAGAAAGGTCATCTGCTCTTGTATCGGCTTTATTCAAAGTCCAGCTTGGCATTCCGGAACGCTATTCTCCTTTAAGCATTTTCAAAAAAGCACTACTACTAATAATCTTCACTTTCGGAAACTCAACATCTTCCAAGACTTGGAAGTGTCTATCGTCGGTGACGATAAAATCGGCATTGGCTGCAATGGCACAATCCACAAACTTATTGTCATCTGGATCAACGGAGATGAGATGCCAGAAATAATACTTGTTAACTAGCACAAGATTAGGCAGGATTTCGAGCACATCAAGAGCCAAAGCGGCCACTTGTGCATTGGCTTTACGCTGGAAGACTTCCTCGTATTCGTTTAGAATATCTGAAGTCAGGCACGCTTCATAAGTTCCCTAGATTAGCGCTAAAAAAATAACATGACTCTTGGAAGTATGAGGGAGTGCAGCCAATAATACGTTCGTGTCGAGAACAACCCTCACGAATCAGATTGATTTGAAGCATCTTGCGAGCGATAGGGCGTCCGGTCGTGCCCTTTTCCCCACATCTCAATATCTTCCTGAGAAGGGTTAAGTTGATCTATAGCTTGTTGTAAACGGCGATAGCGAAAATCAATTAACACCCGGCGCAAATCCTCTAATTCTGCATCGGAGAGGTCGGCAGCAAAGAGCTTGAGAAGTTCTAATTGCGCGTTGTTAAGGGATGTCGTCATGGATGCTTCATTTTTAACAAATATACGCAAATGAGGAGTGATATGCAATACATTCCATTTGCTTAAAACCCTATTGCTACGCGAACGGCTGTTAGATTTCCAAAAAAATCCCGATATTCCCCCTGTCAAAAAACCAACGCACCATGAAAAACACCTTAACCCTATCGCTCTGTCTCCTCATCGCACTTCCTCTTTGGGCCCAGAAAACCCAGCGCAGCCTCGTACGCGAGCAAAACTCCGGCAAAAAACCCGTGCCGGGGGCGCAAGTTGTATAAATCTCAGCATGCCCAATTTTAGCAGTATTTGGAGATAGTAAGACAATATCTGGCGGGGTTGGAATAGCGTTTACGCCCTGCACCGCCTACCCCCATGTCTCCTGAATCACAGATTTAACGATTCCACGGATTAGTATAAGCGCTTTTTTCCGTGAAATCCCAATAATCCGCGGAATCCGTTATTCTGCCACGCCGACGCCGGTCGGCAAGGATGGCCAAGTCTCGTTTCGACTCTGTTGTCCGTTCTCCGTTGTCCGTTCTCCGTTGTCCGTTCTCCGTTCTCCGTTCTCCGTTGTCCGTTGTCCGTTCTCCGTTCTCCGTTGTCCGTTCATTATTAAACTTAACAGAGAACAGAGAACCGAGAACCGAGAACAGAGAACAGAGAACAGAGAACAGAGAACCGATTTCCTCAAAAAAACTAACTTTGTCCAAATTTCATATATGAAAACGCAGCTTCCCTTTTGTGCTTTTGCGCTGTCGCTCCTCCTGCTGGGCGCCTGCCGCAACGACAGTACCCCTGCTAACCCGCAAAACGACACAACGAATACCCCCCCGGATACCACGGAGGAACCCCAAACCGATTCCGAAGGAGTAACCGAAGACTACGAAAATACCAACCGGGTGATCTGGCAAAAACCCGACCTGGTACTCAATCTGCTGGGCGACCTCAAAGGCAAAACGGTGGCCGATATCGGCGCCGGTACCGGCTTTTTTGCCCTCCGAATGGCTCAGAAAGCCGATAAGGTGATCGCAATCGACGTAGACCCCCGCTTTACGTCTTACCTCGATAGCGTGAAGGTGCTCGAATTGCCCGAGCGCTTGCAATCCCGGCTGGAAACGCGACTGGCCGCAGCTAACGACCCCAAACTGGGTAATGAGGAGGTGGATGTGATTGTTATCGTGAATACGTTTATGTATCTGCCACGACAGGTGGATTACCTGCGCACACTGAAGAAAGGACTCAAACCCGGCGGAAAGCTGCTGATTATTGATTTTAAGAAAAAACGCACGCCAGTGGGGCCGCCCATCGAGATACGCACCGACCTGCATACGGCCGAAGAAGCACTCTATGAGGCCGGCTTCCGCAATATTGTGGCCAACGATACTACTCTGGACTACCAGTATATCCTTACTGCCCAGAAATGACGTGGAGCAACTGCTCGCGCTCGGGACCGACGGAAACCATGCTCACCCGGGCGCCGAGGAATTGCTCCAGCCGCGCAACAAATTGCCGGGCCTGCTGCGGCATCTCGGCATAAGAATCTACTCCTTCCAGACTTTGCTGCCAGCCGGCAAAGGATTCGTATACCGGCGTAATTTCGGTCTGGCACAGGTCGTAGGGCAGTTGTGTGCTTTCTTTTCCGTCGTAGCGGTAGGCTACCGCTGCTTTTATTTCTTCAAAGGTGTTGAGTACGTCGATTTTGGTCACCACCAACTGGGTGACGCCGTTGAGCATGAGGCTGTACCGCAACTGGGGCAGGTCGATCCATCCACAGCGCCGCGGGCGGCCCGTGGTGGAGCCGAATTCGTGGCCTTCGGCGCGCAGCTTGTCGCCGGTGGCATCCAGCAATTCGGTGGGGAAAGGCCCTCCGCCTACTCTGGTATTGTAGGCTTTGGTGATGCCGATGACTTCTTTGATCTGAGAGGGCGCTACGCCCAGCCCTGTGCATACCCCCGCTGTGATGGTATTGGAGGAAGTGACAAACGGATAAGTGCCAAAGTCGATGTCGAGCATGGAACCCTGAGCGCCTTCGGCCAACACGCGTTTGCCCTTTGCGATCGCTTCATTTATATAATATTCGCAATCAACAAGTTGCAGCGATTTAAAAAGATCTACGCACTCCATCCATCGTTTTTCTTCGGCTTCAAGGTCGAAGTCAATGGGGGGATACAGCGTGGCGAGCACGAGGTGTTTGGCTTTGAGGGCGGCGTATTTAGCGGGGAAGTCGGGCGAGAGCAAGTCACCCACGCGCAGGCCGTTGCGGCCGGTTTTGTCCATATACGTCGGGCCGATACCTTTGAGGGTAGAGCCTATTTTTTCTTTGCCCTTGGCGTTTTCGGAGGCCGCGTCGATATAGCGGTGGGTGGGCAGGATGAGGTGCGCTTTGCGGGATACCAACAGTCGGTGTGCATAATCGACGCCGGCATTGCGAAGGAAATCGAGTTCGCGGGCCAGCGTGATGGGGTCTATCACTACGCCGTTGCCGATGAGGTTGATCAGGTCGGGGCGGAATATCCCGGAGGGGATGGTATGCAGCACGAATTTTTTTCCGTCGAATTTCAGGGTGTGCCCGGCATTGGGCCCCCCCTGGAAACGCGCAATGATATCGTAATGGGGCGCCAGGTAGTCCACTACTTTGCCTTTTCCTTCGTCGCCCCATTGCAGGCCTATGAGTACATCTACAGCCATGTTATTTGGTCAAAAAGATTAAGAAATTACAATCGATTGCCGGGTTTGAGAGGGTGGGAGAGTGGGAGGGTGAGAGGGAGGGATCATTGAAAATATCCCGTTATTTTCCTCCCACACTCCCACTCTCTCACCCTCTCACACTCATTCCTCAGCTAAAAGCAACTGCATCGCCGTTTCCAAATCGGGGGCGATGAGAAACATAGATGTTAACTTGGTAACTTCCAGTAGTTGGAGCACTTTGGCGGAAACATTGGCGATGGCCATTTTTCCGCCGGCTTCTTTCGACCGCAACATCAGGTGGATGAGTACATTTAGCCCTACGCTGTTGATAAATGGCGCATCCGTGAGGTCGACGACAAAGGTAGTGAAACCCTGGTCAATTCCGCTTTGAACGGCACTGAGAATTTCCCGATTTATGGTCTCGCTAAGCAGGTGATGGACATGCACGATCAGCACGCCGGGGCGCTCCACGATGGTAAAATCTTTCTGCATGGGTCAGGGTTTCAACAACTCTACTTCTTCGGCAACCGCCTCGGCTTGTTGTTTGCGGTCGCAGGCGCCGTTGCACTGCCCGTAGAGATTAAGGGAGTGGTGGGTGATATGAAAATGGAGCAAATCGCCCATCATGTCTTTGATCTGTTGAATGCGAGGATCGCAAAACTCCAGCACCCGCCCGCAATCTACGCAGATGAGGTGGTCGTGCTGCTTGAAGCCGTAAGATTTTTCGTATTGCGCCAGGTTTTTGCCAAACTGGTGTTTTTTTACCAAATCACAATTTACCAGTAATTCGAGGGTATTGTATACCGTGGCGCGGCTAACCCGGTAGTTCTGGTTTTTCATGTGAATATACAGCGCTTCTGCGTCGAAGTGATCGCTGCGGCGGTATATCTCCTCCAGTATCGCAAAGCGCTCGGGCGTTTTGCGAAAACCGTTTTTTTCGAGGTGTGCGGCAAAAATGTTTTTTACTTCCTTGATGATGTCGTCCATTAGTTAAATTTAATCTACTACTCTGGTAACACTCGATACGTTCTTCAGGTTTTTGAGGGCTTTGATTGCCTGGTTCAACTGGTCTGTATTAGTTACAAAAAGGCTGACTTTCCCTTCAAAATAGCCCTGGTCGCCGGCGATGGAAAACTGGCGGATATTGAGGCCCAGTTCGCTGGAAATATGCCGGCTCAGGCGCTCGATCACGCCGGGGCCGTCGTCTACGCCGGTGATGAGCAGGTCGGCCACAAAGTTGCTGCCCGTGGTGGCTATCCAGTCGGCGCGCAGGATGCGGTAGCCGTAGTTGGCCATGAGGTTGGCGGCATTGGGGCAGTTTACGCGGTGGATTTTCAGCCCGGCATTAGAAGTGAGGTAGGCGAACACATCGTCGCCCTGCACCGGGTTGCAGCAGGTAGCAAACACATAGTCGTAGCGTTCGGCGGGTTCGCCGTTGATCAGCAGGCGGGGTTTGCCGAGGATTTTTTTGTTGGAAACCGCTTTTAGCCCTTTGTCTTCCCCGTTGTCAGGGGACTTGGGCGCCTCGATAGCCGTCAGGCGCCCGTTTTCTACTCGGAATTGGGAAAAAATTTCAGCGGGGCTGAATTTTTCCGTCATGATGGCGTGGTATAAGTCGAGCCGGGAGTTAAAGCCGAAGTGCCTGGTAATCAGGTCTACCGCTTCGTCAAAATAATCGACTTTTTGTTTTTTGAATTTGCGCTCAAGTTCTTCTTTGCCCAATTCGGTTTGCTGGCGCCTTTCTTCTTTGAGCAGCGACCTGATTTTTCCCCGGGCTTTGCCGGTGATGACGATTTTGACCCAGTCTTCGCTGGGCTTTTGGCGTTTGTCGGTGATCACCTGCACCTGGTCGCCGTTGTGCAGTTCGTGGCCCAGCGGCACCAACAGGTTGTTCACCTTGACGGCTTTGCAGTGGTAGCCCACGTCGGTGTGGATGCTAAACGCAAAATCGAGCGCGGTAGCGCCTTTGGGCAGTATACGCATATCGCCTTTGGGCGTAAATACGTACACTTCATCGTTGAAGAGGTTGTTTGATTTAAAATCAAATAAAAATTCAACTGCGTCGCTGTTATTCGTATCAAGGGTTTCGCGCACGCTGTCGAGCCAGCGTTCGTACACATCCGATTGGTTGCCCACGCCTTTGTATTTCCAGTGGGCGGCAAAACCGCGCTCGGCAATTTCATCCATGCGCTCGGTGCGTATCTGCACTTCCACAAAGCGGCCTTTGGGACCGATCACCGTGGTGTGCAGCGATTCGTAACCGTTTGATTTTGCAATCGAAATCCAGTCTTTTAGTCGCTCGGGAATAGGGCGGTATACGTCGGTTACGATAGAATACACCTGCCAGCACATCGACTTTTCTTGTTCGGGCGGCACATCCAGCACGATACGCACAGCGAAGAGGTCATAGATTTCTTCGAAGGGCACGTGTTTGGTTTTCAGCTTATTCCATACCGAATAAATGGATTTTGAGCGGCCGAAGCTATGATAGCCCAGCTTGGTATTGCCTATCTGGAGCGCCTCCAGTTTTTCATTGATGGGCGCCAGGAATTCTTTGATGTATTTTTCTCGCGATCGTTTGGTGTCCTGGAGTTTGCGGGCAATTTCGGTGTATTGCTCGCGGTCTGTGATCTTCATGCACAGGTCCAGGAATTCTGTTTTAAAATTGTACAAGCCCAGCCGGTGGGCAAGAGGGGCGTATATATAGCTGGTTTCGGCGGCTATTTTGAGTTGTTTGTGAAGGGGCATAGAGCCCAGGGTGCGCATATTGTGGAGGCGGTCGGCCATCTTGATCAATACGATACGCACGTCTTCTACCAGCGTACTTAATACTTTTTTAAAATTTTCAGCCTGGGGGCTTTCGGCGTTGTAGGCGCTGTCCAATTTGGTGAGCCCGTTTACCATCTTGGCGATATGGGGGCCGAATTTGACTTTAATATCGTCCAGGGTGACATCGGTATCTTCGACTACGTCGTGCAACAGCGCGGCTACTACTGCGGTGGGGCCCAGCCCGATTTCTTCGGCGCAGATGCGCGCCACCGCGATAGGGTGGAGGATGTAGGGTTCACCCGACTTGCGGCGTTGCTCGCTGTGTGCCTGTACCGCCAGGTCGTATGCCATGCGGATATTGCGCCGGTCAACGTTGTCCATTTCCGACTTGATGGAGCGGAGCAATTTGAGGTATTCTTTTCGAATAAGTTTACGCTCCTCCTCCTCATTCAAGGGAAAAGAATATTTGACCTGCTCGCTTTTTTCGCCTTCAGTTTGCTGCAGTTCCTCCTCGTCTCGGTCTAATTCCTGCTCTACGTGAGCTGTTGTTGTATCTTCTGGTGTAATCATAACCACGCGAATTATACTCCTCTACTACAAAAATAACACTTTTCTGCCGAATCTTCTCGTCAGAACAGCCTGCCCGAACGCTTTTTTTTTCATAATGCAACTTTAATTATTTCAAAAGGTTATATCTTTGCCTCGCTTTTTTGAAAAGCGGGTGTGGCGAAATTGGTAGACGTACCAGACTTAGGATCTGGCGCCGCAAGGCATGGGGGTTCGAGTCCCTCCACCCGCACACCTTTGGTGATTTGGTTGTCCGGTTATTTGATGATTCGAATAACCAAATCGCCAAATCACCAAATCACCAATCTTGCTATTGTATTCATCACACACAATCAGATAGATCATGCCAAAAGTTGTCAGGGAAGATATTGACAATTTGAATACCGTTTTGACTGTCACTATTGAAAAGTCGGACTACTTGCCGCAGCTGGACCAACAGCTCGACAAATA
>JAEUUQ010000120.1 GCA_016787505.1 Saprospiraceae bacterium
CACCCACTGCCCGGTTTCTCCACCCAATTTTACCCCATTGTCGAGCGCCGGCATAAAGTGAATACCGCCGTACATGCGACTAATAGATGCTTCGTCAGAAGCCTCGTAGAACGAAGTAAACGAGCGGGCCGGCATACCAAACGGCTCTTCGGTATTATCTGTGAAAGAAAAGTTGTCGCCAAAGATATTCGTCAGCACGGTGGACGCCGCCCTCGATATGGTACTGTGTCCGCTTATGTATTCGGGGAACGGCGGCGTTTGCAACAGGGGCCGCCACTCTTCGTCGATGTATTTGTTGATTACAGTTTCGGGGCGAACCGTCTGGCTGCGGTATTTTTCATCCCAGCAGCCGATAAAACCATCGGCAATGGCAATGGCGGTGAGGGCATAGGCCTGCGCGCTGGTCATAATATCTGCGTCGGCTTTGCGACAGGCAATGGCCGCGATGTTGAGCCAGTGTCCACCCGGTGTGATTTTTTTGGTGGCAAACATTACGTGGCCGGCATGATGGGACACGTAGGGGTTGCAATCCCAGAATTTAGCGATGGCTGTGCGTTCAGCCGTGTCGGTTCGGAAGGCATTGTACACTTCCATCGTCTCTTTCATAAACTGGCTGTTTTTGTCAGTACTATAAGGCGTGGGAGGTTCCTGTCTGAATTGCGAGGCGGAATCTATGGAGAAAGGTCTTATTTTATTCCAATGCGGCTCCAGGGCATCCATGTAATCAGGAGGCGTGGGCTCCCACTTGTCTTCCTGGCCGGTAATGGTGTATTTAGGAAAGGTGCGGGTTTGCTTGTAGTTGTCTTTGCCGGCCCAGGCTAAAATGTGTTTGGCCACCGCTTCTCCATAAGCTACCGAGCGGTCGAATTCTTCTCTGGGCACACCCATTTTTTTGAATTCGGCAAGTCTGGTTTCGTACTTTTCGTCTATTTTTTCTTCCGAAAAAATAAGCGCTTTGCCCACCGCAAGTGTGGCCACCACACTAGCCAAGGGGTAACAATAGCTTTTTCCGGCTTCGGGCTGCGGCACGGGCTCCAGGTCGTTGAGCTGACCGCCCAGCGACTGATAGTCGGGATACCCCGGCGCCAATGCTTCGTATGCCGCTATGCTGGTATAAGCATATATACGGCTGGCCACCGGCGGCGAAAAGATGTCGTGTACGATGACGTCCGTAATATCGCGTATCGACTGGTGTATCCGCTCCGGATCGGCAGCTTTTTCTTTATACGCCCCATCAGGCTCCTGGTTGCAACTCCATATTGCAAGCAAAAACAACGATAAAAGTAATGCTATTCTCATATTGCTTTATGTTTGGACAAATGTAGTAAATATTGGGTTTAGTAGGGTTTAGCGATTGGGTTTAGCGATTGGGTTTAGTTCTCTCTCTCTCCCCCACTCTCCCACTCCCCCCCGGCCGCTGCCCGCCGCAGCCGGTCATTCACCGCCCGGCCCAGGTCTTCCTCGGGGAGCAACTCGGCGAGGATATAGTCTACAGGCAGGCTGTCGAGGTAACGCATGGCGCCAAAGAGGCGGCGCGCAGCTTCGCGGATATCACCCTTGGGCGATAGTGCTATCTGAAAATCAGGATTGACGTCAGGAAAAAATTGAGAAAAAGACAAGATGGCCAGGCGTTTATTGAGTTGCGTTTGCAACAAAGTACGAATATCACCTAATAGCATAGGTACACGCGGAGCGTAGTGGCTCTTGAGCATACCCGGCGCTAAGGGGTTGGAACTGGAATGCAGGCGTACTTCTACCTGACCGATTAATGCTTCTATGGCTTCTACCGCCACACCTCCTTTTCGGTATACGACCGCATGCCCCGTTTCATCCCACCCGACTATGGTACTTTCCAGGCCTACCTCACAAGGCCCGCCATCGAGGATATAGGGGATCTTGTCGCCCAGTTGGTCGGCTACGTGTTGAGCAGTGGTTGGACTTATATAGCCGAACGGATTGGCACTCGGCGCAGCTAGCGGAAAAGGCAGCAGAGATAGTAAAGCATGTGCAAGAGGATGTGCCGGCATGCGCAGAGCCACGAGTGGAGATCCCGCCGTAACGAGATCGGGTATGATATCTTTTTTGGGTAATAATAAAGTAAGCGGCCCCGGCATAAAAACCTCGGCCAATCGCCGGGCGTCAGTGGGTATATCATGGCAATAGGCTTCCAATCCCTCCCTGTCCGCCACGTGCACGATCAGAGGATCAAACGTGGGCCGCTGTTTGACGGCAAAGATAGCCGCCACCGCCGCTTCATTGAGGGCGTTGCCGGCCAGGCCATACACTGTCTCCGTAGGTATGGCCACCAGTTGTCCCGCCCGGAGCAATTCCGCCGCCTTGTATATATCGGTGCCGATCATTTCTAATTTGCTAATGTGCTGATGTGCTAATTTGCTGATAATTAATTAATTTTAATTTCTCCAAAATCAGCACATCAGCACATCAGCACATCAGCACATCAGCACATCAGCACATCAGCACATCAGCACATCAGCAAATTAAACCAATTTCGCTGCCCACCGGGACGTAGCCAAAGGCCCGCGCAAAAGCCACAGGCCGGCAAAAGCGGCAAAACAGAAGCCGGCAGTGACATACCACAGCACTTCATAGCCCAAATGACCGGCTATCTGCAGGCCAAGCATAGGAGCTACCACGTGGGCTATCGAAAACGACATCGTATACACGGCCATATATTGCCCCCTGTTGGCGGGTTGCGGCCTGCTCATCGCCAGTGAGTTCGTAAAAGGCAAATACAACATCTCTCCCAACGTGACCACAATCATTGATATCAATGGTATCAGCACGCCGCCGGCAAAGATATTGAAAATGAGGAAAGAAGCCGCTACCATAAAATACCCCACCCCAATCATGACAGGCAGGGCAAATCGCTTTTCGAGCGTATAAACCAGCGGCATTTCGGTGACCGCAATGAGCAGCCCGTTGAGCGCCATCAGCGAGCCGATATAGCCCTCGCTGAGGTGGTATTCCGATTTGAGAAATACCGGGTAGGTATAAAACAATTGCATAAAGGCAATGGCCGAAAACATGGTAATGACCATAAACGCCAGGTAGTGCCAGTCTCTATATGCTGAAATGAGCACGGCGGTATTATGTGCTGCTGGTTTTTCAAGCTCTGTTTGCCTCGCTTTTGGCGTCAATAAAATGCGCAACAGGAAAGCCGCGGCGATACAAGTGAGTCCGTCTACCCAAAAAAGCCAGTTATAGCCTTTTGTCGCCGCCAGCCACCCTCCCACGGCAGGACCGATAGCAAAGCCGAGGTTGATAGCCTGCCTGTTGAGCGAAAGCGAGCGGGTGCGCGTCTCCGGCGTGCTGTAGGTAGCCACCGCCGCCATATTGGCCGGCCGGAACGCATCGGCAATCGCACTGAGTACAAAGACGGCTATACACATATGCCACACCCCGTCTACCGTTTGCAGTACGATAAACATAATGCCGCTGAGCAACAGGGTCCAGAATTGTACTTTAGAAAAGTTATAGCGGTCGCTGAGCCAACCGCCGGTATAGGAACCCAATACAGAACCAACGCCGAAGCTGGTCATTACCCAGCCTGCTTGTTGCAGGGTAAATCCTTTTTGGTGGGTAAGAAATACGGTCATAAACGGTATGACCATCGTGCCGGCGCGGTTGAGCAGCGTAACTGCCGCCAGCAACCATATATCGCGCGACAAGCCGGCAAATGAGTTTTTGTACAGGCGTATACCTTTAGCAAGCATAACAACAACCGGATGAGTGAATAAAATTATATACGCCCGGTGAAGTATTTTAGTTCCCTTTAACGAAGATTATTCTGATAATTGCGCTATCAATTGTTTCACCTCCTGAATTACCTTTGGAATGACAGCCTCTATCTCCGGAGTCAAACCCACGTAAAGGGGCTGAATGGTTTCAATTGTTACCACAAACAAGTAGATATCCGGCATTTTGCCCAATATCAACATGCCTTCTATCAGGTCTTTTAAGCCGATATCGTGGGTACTGATAGCTTTGGGAAAATCGGAGGCGAAACGCGGCCGGATGAGGCGAATGGCGCCCGGCACACCGCCATCCATGGTCGCGTCTACAAGTATTACTTGGGGGTGGGCCTCCAGGTGCCCCATGAGGTGAAAGCCCCCCGTACCGCCATCCATCACGGTGACGTATTCGGGCAGGTCTTCTTTTTCCATGGCCCGGGCAAATGCTACACCAAGCCCTTCATCGCCCATTACGAGGTTGCCCAGGCCCATTACTAAGATGGATTTTTTCATTGTTCTCTGTTGTCGGTTGTCAGTTGTCTGTTATCAGTTCTTGGCTCATATCTTGACTAATTATACTTTAACAGAGAACCGACAACCGACAACCGACAACTCAAATCACGCCTTCTCCTCCTCAAACACTTCCTCTTCGATAAACTTCCATCCGCCTCCCATCGAGGAGATTTCGCCGCGGCCTTCTACGTAGTCGTGGTAGAAGACCAGGTACACGTGTACCATGGCAAAAAGGATGAAAAACCACATGGCTGCATGGTGCCAGTTGCGCAGCGCAAAATCGCCGCCAAAGACATTAGACACCCATACAAACATATCGGCAAACCACCAGTCTGTCATCGATGCGTATAAACCGAACCCGGTGATGCATTGAACGAGAAAAGCGATAAAGGTGAGAAAATAGGTAAATCCGGCAAGCGCATTGTGCCCGATAGACGGGTTCTCTTTCCCTTTCATCATGAATATATCCAGTTTCAATACTTCCCACATATTCTGGAAATACTTTCTATTGGTAGGGACAAAGTTCTTCCAGTCGGCGTATTTGTTGCCTACAAAACCCCAGTAAATGCGGAAAATGAAATTGAAGAAGAATATATATGCGGCCACAAAGTGTATAAACCTGATGATGCCGAATAAATAGCGATGAGACGCTTCCGCATTGGACATGATTGCCGGCGGACTGCCAATCAGGTAGCCCGTGGCACATAAAGCCACTATCACCAATGCGTTGAGCCAGTGGTATACCCGCACCGGAAGCTGCCATACGAACACTCTTCGCAAGTAATGACCTTTC
>JAEUUQ010000122.1 GCA_016787505.1 Saprospiraceae bacterium
CAGAAAAAAACAACGCTTCTTCGATAAACACTGTACTCAGCAGGGTATGAGCCTGCAATGGCAGCCTTATTGGGAACAAACCCCAAACGGATCGGTTACGGGCGCTGTTGGCGCCGGCATTCGTCTCACTTTTTAATAGCAACGGTATGAAATACTTGTACTTCGTTTTCGCCTTCCTTTGTACGATATGTGCCCCCTCACAGTTATTTTCCCAATGCTATCAGAGTGTGAGAGCCGATGGTCTGAACTTTCTGCGCCAAAGCCAATACGGCCAGGCTATCAATCAGTTTTGGGCAGCTCGCTCCTGCGACGATGTGCCCGCCAATAACGACCTCGACAAGTGGATACGCCAGGCAATGGATGAATGGGTGGTCGATCTCAATAACTCCGTCGATAAAGCCCGCAAAGCCGAACAGGAAGCCCGCAAAGCCCAAAATACCGCCGTGGCCGCCCGTGAAGCCGAACAGGAAGCCCGCAAGATAGCAGAGGAAAATGCACGCCTCGCCCGCGCCGAAGGGAAACGCGCCGAAGCCCTGCGACTGAGTCTGCTGTCAGATCTTGCCGGACAAAACAACGACGTTTCCGACGCCCTCCTGCTGGCTTTTCTCGCCCTCGAATTTGCCGACGATCCGGCTATGCAAAACGCCATTTTGCCCAGTTTCACAAAAGCCGTGAAGGATTCACTCACTCGCACTGTAGCTGTGATTCCCGATGTTATCAATGCACTGTTTAAATCAAATGACGGCAACTGGATAGCCGCCCAAACGGAAAAAGATGTTTTCCTATGCCGGTTTGAAGTCGATAAAATTTCCGTCACGCACCTGCCCGGTCAACAATGGTTGAACGCCTTTGTCGTCAATGGTCAACAAGTAGCGGTGACATCTTCGGGCAACGAGGCCATAATCTGGCGCGACGGCGTGCCCACTCCCCTCCGAGGCCATACCGAACCCGTCACCTCCGCTATCGCCGCCCCAAACGGCATGCAAATCCTCACCACTTCCAGAGATAATACCGCTATGCTTTGGGATGATAGGGGTCGCTTGTTGTTTACTTTTGCCGGGCATACCGGCAATGTATACGACGCCGTCTTTTCGCCCGATGGCGAGCAGGTACTCACCCGCAGCTCCGACGGCCACCTAGGCCTTTGGCAACGCAACGGAGGCCGGCTGATCGCTATGCTGGGCGATAAAGCCGCCTATTTCTATACCTGCGCTTTTTCACCCGCCGGCAATCGCGTGGTTGGCGCTTCCGCAAACGGCCTGACGGTATGGGATAATGACGGCAAACAATTGGCCGCTTTCGGTCAAGCCGAGGCGCCGGCAGTTGATGCTGTTTTTATTATAGAAAATAATGAACCGCATATCTTGTCCCGAATGCTTTCCAATAAGCTGGTATTGTGGGATTTAGCAGGCAATAAAGTCGCCGAATTCCCCCACAACGGCAGGGTCGACGGCTGGACGGCCCACAAAGGACTCGGCCAATTCATGACCTGGACAGAAGACCGACAAATTAAAAACTGGTCACCCAATGGCCAATTAATAACAAGCTATTCCGGCACCCCATCCCGCATCAAGGATGTCGAATCGGGAAACGGCTACGTACTCAGTACTTCTGAAGAAGGCCTGGTCAGGCTCTGGATGTCCGACGGCGCCTACCTGATGGATTGGAAGGTGGGAAGCGAATTTAAAGTGCCCGCTATTTTGTCGGTACCCCAACATGCTATTTTGTATACCGATGAAACCGGCGCCCAACTGCTATCCACTCCCCTCCCCCTGGAGGTCTATAAGCAAATGCGCGCGAACCAGCCGGCACTGGGGGCACGGTTACAAGAGATCAAAGGAAAATACCGCGTAGCCCGGTTTGATTGAGCGACTGTACGACTGTACGACTTTGCGACTGTACGACTTTGCGAATCGCTTCCGGGCACGACTGTACGACGATCCGGGATTTACACGCCAATTATAACGTCGCCATTTCGACTCAACTAAATGACCGGCCCAGGATCACGAGTCGTAAAGTCGTCGTTTCGACTCCGCTCAACGACCGGCCCAGGATCGCAAGTCATACAGTCGAGTCGTACAGTCGCACAGTCGCACAGTCGCAAAGTCGTCGTTTCGACTCCGCTCAACGACCGGCCCAGGATCGCAAGTCGTACAGTCGTATAGTCGTACAGTCGCAAAGTCTCGTTTCGACTCCGCTCAACGACCGGCCCAGGATCACGAGTCGTACAGTCGTACAGTCGTACAGTCCTAAAGTCAGTCCTCCATCCGCCCCCTCCCCCACCACGAGGCCAGGCTAAAGGCGGAAATCAGGTGCCAGATGCCCCACCAGGCGGCAATCAGGGCCATGC
This sequence comes from Saprospiraceae bacterium, assembly GCA_016787505.1. Taxonomy (GTDB): domain Bacteria; phylum Bacteroidota; class Bacteroidia; order Chitinophagales; family Saprospiraceae; genus JABWBR01. The sequence continues at coordinate 2,351 of JAEUUQ010000122.1, forward strand.
CGCCGAGGCCGTCGAAAAAATTAAAGATCAGGATAAGGCCTAGGCCGGAATTCTGGATGCCCGTCTCCAGCGAAATCGCCCGGGCATCTGCGCGCTGGAGGCCGAATAATTTGGCAAAAGAATACCCGCCCAGCAATCCCGTAGCATTGTGGATCAAAACGATGAAAAATACGAGATGCAAGTAATGCTTGATATTGTCGAGATTGCCGTATACCGCCACTACAATAAAACCCAGAAAAATGATCATCGACAAAATGCGGATGGGCCGCCGGATGCGGGCGGCTATGCGTGGCAGCTGATAGTGCATCAGCATACCCAGTATGAGCGGGATCAGCGTAAGCTGCACGATAGCCCACAACATATCTAGCGGATTTACATAAATATCTTCCCGCATCGCTTCCTCGCCAATTGCCAGGGGCGCAAAAATCGCAAAGATGATGGGGGTAGTGACAATCGCCGCCAGGGTCGACATCGACGTCAGCATCACCGACAAGGCCGTGTTGCCCTTGCTCAGATGTACGGCAAAATTGGAGACGTTGCCGCCGGGGCAGGCCGACACCAATATCATACCCAGCGCAATACTAACCGGCGGCTGGATGAGGTATACCAACCCCAAAGTCAGCAAAGGCAATAACACGATCTGTGAAGTCAACCCCACCAAGGGCGCCTTCGGCGTCTTGAGCAACTCCCTGAAATTGTCGACTTTCAGGTCGAGCGCCACGCCGAACATAATGAAGGCCAGGCAAAAGTTAAGTAACCCCAACTGCTCAGGGTTGAAATGGATGCGAATGTTGTCGATAGATTCCATGCGGACTGCGCGGTTTATAACTTCCAAAACCGTAGCAACAATACCTCGGCAGCCAAAAACAACAGCGCCAGTATCACGCACCAGCGCCACAGCGTGACGCCCTTGCTGCGCTCTTCGATCTTGGCGGTGAGCACGGTGTTGTCGTTGATATCGATCACTTTGGCATTATCGCCCACCCAGGCCTGCAGGTCGGTGGGATTGTAATAGTCGAGCTCCGACTCTTTGCGGTTGTAGTTGAAGGCCAGCTTTTGCAAAATGGTGTCACTTTGCATAAAAAGCTGGTAAAATCCTGCCTCTTTGACTTCTTCGTTGAGGGTGAGAAAAACCGTGGAGCCCACGATGCGTTGCTGGGGGATGAATTCTTCGCCCAGGCCTTTGAGTTTGTATACCATTTCCGTGCTGGTGGTGCGGTGGTCGGCGCTCACTACTTCATCCACTCCGAGCGTATAGGCAATGGGCCTCTTTTGGCCCGAAGACAAAGCCATTTTGTACAACATCGGGATAAATATCTCGCCGTTGAGGGGCAGGTTGTTGATCTCTTCATTCATCGGCGCAGCGCAGATATAAAGGTGGCCGCGCTCAACGGGGTATTTGGATAAAAAGGAGGAACCGTCGCGATAGCTCAGCAGTTGCTCTTCCTTGCGATTGTTATAGTTGGTAAATTTAAAATTGCCCTTGGTCACCGGCAGTTTTAAATTGGCGCCCGCATTTTCAAACACGTCGTTAAAGACAAATTCCTGGGTATTGATGCTGCCCACTTGCCGTTCTGTATTTTCAAAAGCCATCAATTCGTTGGAGGGGAAGGCGGTGAGGAAGCTGCGGTACGACAACAGGTCGGCGTCTTTGGCTGGGAAGACCAGCACATTGCCGCCCCTGCGGGCGTATTGCAGCAATTCGGCGGCCAATCCGGAACTGATACTGCGCAGGCCATCCACCACAATCAACTGATTTTCGGCAAAACGCGAATAGTCGAGGCTGCGGCTGGGGGAAGATTTGGCCTCAAAATAGCTGATACCCGCAAAAGCCGATTCGAGGTAACGGTTGGGTGTATTTTCATAAATATTCAGCACCTTGATCTTTTCGGCCACATTAAAGGCAAGGAAGTAGCTGTCGTCAAACTGCACCGGATAGTCGGTGAGTTGCAGGCGGGCTTCGTGCCAACCGGTACGCAGGATGGTGAAGGGCACCGTATCGCTCACCGTACTGTTGGCCGGCACCGACAGCTCGCCCACTGGCTTCGACTGCCCTTCGTATTGCAGGCTGAGGCGGATATTTTCGGCGTTTTCGCCGCTGTAATTGCTCACGCGCACCACTAATTGGTCGGTTTGGTTGAGGAGTTGCACGGGCGTTTCAAACCAAGCGGTATCGATAGAGATATTGCGTTCCTGCACCGATTGCAGGGGCACCAGGTTGATTTCGAAAGTGCTGTCGGGGTAATTTCCGATATCGGTGATATTGCGCTGGAAATCGGAGATAATATAGGCTACCTGGTTGGTATATTTGCCGCTATTGAGGGTTTGCTCCTGGCGCGCCAGCACCTTCGACAGCTCGCGCACCGCCGGGCTCACGCCGATTTCATCGATCAGGGCCAACGCGTCTTCCCGGCTCACGAGCCGCTGGTGGCGGCCTTCAAAATCGTTGGTCAATACCTGGAATTGGTCTTCCACGCTATAGGCTTCTACAATTTCCCGGGCGCGTTGTTTGGCGCGGTCTACCAACGGCACATCCTGGCTCAGGGCGCTCATGCTAAAGGAGTTATCCACAAATACGCTCACCGCTTTGGCGCCTTGTTTGACCTCTACGTCCTGGGGAATAAAAGGTTGGGCGAAAGCCAATACCAAAAACAGCAGCGCCAACAGTCGCATAGCCAGCACGATCAGGTTGCGCAGTCGCGAGCGCGAGCTGGTTTCTTCTTTGATCTCTTTCAAAAAGCGCACATTGGAGAAGTACACCTTTTTGAAACGACGAAAGTAAAACAGGTGGATGATCACCGGTATGGCGAGCGATAAGAGAGCGAAGAGGAAAGCCGGGTATAAAAACTGCATGTGTTGTTGCGCTGTTTGTGCTTCGGATGCCGTGCAAATGTAAGAATTTCTCGGGGTTTAGCAATCTACCCCGGTAAGGTATGGAAGGTTATTATTTATTCCTCGATGAGCTTAATTTTTAAAAGCTCGTCGATATTGAGGCTGTTTCAGGAACCGGTTTTTATTCTCTTCCCACCATTGTTTATTTACCTCCCTGGCTAACTCGTCTATATCTTCCTGCCTGGCCTGACTAAAAGAAATATTTTCCTTGTACTTAATAAACCGGATCAACAGTTCCAGGTCTTCCCACTTAATATTGGCAGGAAGTCTTATGATAACCTCTTTGTCTGTCCGTTCAATTAACATGAGCTTTTTATACAAAGATACGTTTAACAGCGTTAAAAAGTTCTCCGGATCGTCTCATTTCCCCATCGTAGTAGCTGGTTTTTGGCCGGCCATCCCCCTGCCCGCCGGGGTTGTCGCCGCGGAGGAGGTCGCCGGGGGCGGCGGAGGTTTAGAGGGAGATTAAATCAGCGATATAGCGCACTTTTTTGCCCAAAACCGACAAATTCCTATCTTGTCCGGTGAACATTTCTCCAATCCTGACTGTAAAACCATCAAAAACACAACACCATGGCAAACCGGAGTTCACACGGAGTGACACAGAGCTAGCTTTTGACTCTGTGAAACTCCGTGTGAACTCCGTGTAACTCTGTGGTAAATAATCACTTGTTCAAAAACGCCGAATACCTCCACACCAGTCTCCCCTGGGCGCGGATATGGTCGTACAAGTCCCTAATACCCATCCGGCAACTGCACCAACGGTCTGTCATTTTCGAAATCATAGAGCGTACTGCGGCGGATATCGTAAAAAGCCACCCAGAAACTGCGCAGTGCGCTCACATAACTGCGGCGGGCGGCATCTTGTTCGGCGATAGCGATATTCAACTCCGTAATGCCCAGCTTGCCGATATAATAGCGATTGCGCGACATCTCCTGCCGTTTCTTTGATATCTCCCACGAGCGCAGCGCGCGTTCCACCTGATTGCGCACGAGGTCGAATTGCTGGACTTTCAACAGGACTTCCCGTTCAAAATTCACACGTTCCTGAGCTACGTTCATGCGTTCGAGTTCGAGATTACTCTGGGCAATCTGGCGGCTGGCCTTGGCCTTGCCCCAGTCGGCAATAGGCACTTCGAGGCCCAGGGTGAGGGCTTCCTGGTTGAGTGGGTCTTTGTAGGCGTCGCCGATGACGGTTCCCGTCTGGGAGAGGCCGAAGTTGCCCACCAGGTTGACCTGCGGGCCCGTATTTCCTTTTGAGCGGGCCACTTCGAGTTCGGCTTCGCGCAGGCGCCGGTCGAGGGCGATAATCTGGCTGCGGTTTTGCAAGGCGGCGCCCAGCGCTTTGTCGGCGTCGATGGCTAAGGTAGGGATATCGGAGGGAGGCGCCATTTCAAATTGCACAGAGCGGGTGATGCCCAGGAAATTGCGCAAGCGTTCGGTGCTCGACTGCAGGTTGAGGGTGGCTTCTGCCAGCGCACTTTCGGCATTGGCCACGCTTAATTCGATCTGCAGTAATTCTGTTTCGGCTATTTTTCCCACCTCATAGCGGCCCTGCGAAATGCGGTATAAAGTATCGGCATTGTTTTTCTCCTGTTTGGCCGCTTCAGTATTGAGTTGGGCGATCAATACCTCAAAAAACAAATTGACAGCGTCGTAGGCGGCGGCTTCCATGTCTTCGCTGTAGCCGCGCGTGGCCTCCTGGTAGCGCAGGGGCTCTACTTTTTTATTCCATTTTAAAGCATTAAACCCAAAAATGGGCTGTATAAATCCAATCCCGATGGGGGTCGACAAATACGATAAGGAAGAAGGATTGCCCCCGCTGGCAAATATGTCGAGGCGGCGCAGGCTTGTATTCACAAATACGGTCCCCCCGGTAAGCGCCACGTCTTGCTGTAGCGAAATACCCACCGAAGTACTCATAAACCCACGCTGGATAAAGGCTTCCCGCCCATCCGGCAAGGTAATGGCGTCAATCGAACGGTTGAGGTTGGGCAAGGTGGCGTTCAACCCGATTTTGGGTTTGTAATCAGCCAGAAAGGATTGATACGACCAATAGCGGTTGCTCAATCTCGTTTTCGCCAACTGCACGTCGGGCGCCTGCCCCTGCGCCATCCGCACCACTTCCTTCAAGGTCACCCGCATAGTGTCCTGGGCCTGTAATTGCCCCCCGCACGCGACGATTACCCCGATAATGAAGATTTTTCTGTAGATATTCTGCATAAAAAACTGTTTGTCAATGATTCCTTTAGAGCCGATTGCTCGACTTTACGACTTTACGACTTTACGACCTTGCGAACAAGTATATTAAGTCGTACAGTCGTACAGTCGTATAGTCGTACAGTCGTACAGTCGTACAGTCGTACAGTCGTACAGTCCCAAAGCCCTCCCCCCTACTCCACGCGCAGCGCCTTGATCGGGTCCTGCCGGGCCGCCTTGCGGGCGGGAAAAATCCCGAAAACGAGGCCCACCGTGGCGGCCACGCCAAACGACAGGATAATCGACCAGGCCGAAACCACTGCCGGTATCTCAAACGACGAGGTAATTATTTCGGCGGACACCACCCCCAGAATAATGCCGATAATACCGCCCAACAGGCTGATAAAAATGGCTTCAAACAGAAACTGCTCGACGATATCGCGCTGGGTGGCGCCTAATGAACGTCGCACGCCGATCTCTTTGATGCGCTCCAGCACCGAGGCCAGCATGATATTCATGATGCCAATGCCGCCTACCAGCAATGATATCCCGGCAATAGCAGCCAATACGAGGTTGAAAGTCTCCTGCGTTTTTTGTTGTTCTTCGAGCAACAATTCGGGCACTTCGATCTCGAAATCTACCTGGTCTTTGTGGCGGCGCTTGAGCAGGCGCGCCAGCACATCGGCGGTAGCGCGGAGCTCGTCGGAGTCTTTTACACGCACTACGGCCCTGTCGAGCTGGTGGTAGTTTTCTTCCTTTTTCTCTTCGTCGTCCCAGCCGCCGCTGATATCGGCTTTGGTGATTACCGCCCGGTTTTTGAAGCGCAGCAACGCGGTGGTTACCGGCACATAAACGTCGTCGTTGTAGTCCCGGATGCCCAGATTTTCGAGGCTTTCTTTGCTGGCGCGGCGTTTTTCGAGTACGCCGATGACGGTAAGCCACATCTGGCCTGCTTTGATTTTTTGCCCGATGGGGTTTTCGTTGGGAAAAAACCGGGTTTGTATATTTTTGCCGATCACACAAACCGGCCTACCGCCGCTGATATGGTATTCATGAAAAAAGGTACCCTGGCTGACGCCCAGGTTGTTGAGTTCAAAAAAAGCGTTGGTAACGCCCACGCAGCGCCCTTTTTCGAGTTTGCCATCCCGGATCAGAGAGGCATTGTTGACCACTTCCGGGCTTACGTTTTCAACGTCGGGCAGTACCTGGGCTACCGCGCGTAAGTCTTCCAGTGTTAAGCCGGGCGACCAGGGGCGTTTTTTCTTTTCCGAAGAGTTGCCGCCGCCGCTACTGCTGCCGCTACCCGACGAATTTTCGTCGCCTTCTTCGAGGATGACGCTTTTCACCACGATGTTGTTGGTGCCGATGAGTTTCATGCGGTCGAGGATGGACTGCTTGGCGCCGGCGCCGATGGCCAACATAGCGATCACGGCGGCTACGCCGAATAAAATGCCCAACCCGGTGAGCAATGCGCGCAGACGATTAGCCATAACGGCTTCCATCGCCAGCAAAAAGTTGAAAAATACCCTTTGCATAGTATGGAAGCCTTATTCGATGATAATAAACATGCCGTCGTTACCGCCTGAGGTGGGCAGATTTTCGTCTTTTACCGCTTTACTGCGGGCCAAGGCCTCCTCTTGCCGTTTTTTGCGCTCGGCCTCCTGTTTCTTTTTGATCTTTTCCTTGATCGATTTGTCAAGGGGCACAAAAGGCAGCTTTTCGACGTCAGCCGGCGGGGTGAGGAAAATCTCGTCGTTTTTGGCAAGGCCGTATTCCACAATCACCTCGTCGTCGTTGCTTTCGCCGGTGATCACTTCCTGGCGCACAATCTTGCCGTCTGTTTTTTTATACACAAAAGAAAGACTGTCGGATTGAAGCGATTCTAACGGAATGAAAACCACATCGGGATAAATATAGGTCACGATTTCGTTGCTGGTCGTCATGGCCGGGCGCATCACCGAATCGGCTTCGTTAACCTGGATGGTGACTTCGAAGACTTTGGCGTCGTAGTCTTTGAGCTGTTCGCCGATATTGGCTACCTGGATGACTTTGCCAGTATATTCACGGTCGGGGAAGGCGTCGATTTTTACTTTTACATCCTGGCCTTTTTTGACTTTGCTGATATCTACTTCGTTGACGTAGGTTTTGGATATCATGCTGGTGAGGTCGGGCAGCTCCGCCACGATGGGATCCCAGGCGTGTACCTGCGAGCCGGGGCCTACTTTGCCGTTCCAACTGCGCGCATAGATCACCATACCGCCTTTGGGGGCTTTTACGACAAACTCGTTGGCCAGGTCGGTCAATTGCGTCAGTTTGGTCTGTATTTGCCGCATCGAGGTATTGATCTCGGAAATGCGGGCGTCGGATTTTTCTTTGGTGAGGTCGTATTTTTTGAGCAGCTGCTGGTAGTCGCGTTCGGTGCGCTCCAGATCAAGCCGGGCTTGCTGGATAACGCTTTGGGGCTCGTATTTGCTTTGCTCGAGTTGCAGGTCTTTTTCTTTTTTCAAAAATTTGAGGTTGACCAATTGGTCGCGAACACCCCGCAATTCAATGGCGGTATCTATTTTGGCCTGTTCGAGCTGCGTGAGAATTTTGTCTAATTCGGTCTGGCTATCGCGAATGCGATTGCTGAGCTCGGTTTTGTCGAGCGTAGCTACATAATCGCCCTCTTTTACCAGGGTGCCTTCGGCTACCATATCTGAAATACTGGTTTGCCAGATGCCGTTGGTGCGCATGCCCTGCGGGCCCCTGATTTTTTCAGAGCGCTTGGCCTGCAATTCGCCGGTGGCGGTTACTTTTACTTTAAATTCCCCTTTTTTTACCTTGACGGTAAGGGCTTTGTCTTCTTTTGATGCCGCTGGGCGACCTTTGAGCAGAAACCAGGCGCCTATGGAAACCAGTGCAAGCGCCGCAATTATCAGAGATACTCGTTTTATCATACGGTCGGGTTGTGATGGTGTTTAGTATTACTAATGCAAACGTATGCATTTAGTTACAGTGGAATCAAAAAACCAAGGTTAAAAAAAGTGCCTTCGTTGAAAATATCGCCTGTAGTATCCTTATCTATGTCTATGATACCCAGGTAGTAGCGCACGTCGAAAAAAATCCTGCGCCTTTTCCGTATTTCTTTTTCTATGCCGCCGCCGATACACACCCCTGCGTCCCAACGCCTGAGAGCTAATTCATCGAACATCAATCGATCGATAACGATGTTGCCGTCGCTGGAATATCGGGCATAAGCCCTGGCGCCAAACGATATGTCGGGACCTGCCACTGCATAAAGACCGATAGGTTCTAAATCCAGTTGCATTTTTATTAAAAAATTTAAACTAATATAATCTATCGTAGCCAGGTGATATCCGCGATTACGGTCCAATTTGCGCAAAATTTCGGGGCTGGTGCGCTGCAAATAGGTCGCTTCGGTAAGAAAGACCATATTGGGCTTGTGTCTCCACTCTGCTACAACTCCGGCGCGAAAGCCGACGGTAGGCGAAAAACCGCCGCCGCCGCTAAGGCCCAGGTAATTCTGCCCAAAAGAATTGGAAACGCAGCCTATCAATACAGGTAGCAGGAGGTATAAGCATCGGGCGGGAGATACGCGTACAGTCACGATAGGGCATGGCGTTTTGTGAATAAAAATGCTTTATTACAAAACGGAATTGATTCTAACGTATT
>JAEUUQ010000172.1 GCA_016787505.1 Saprospiraceae bacterium
TCGCAACGGCTGGATTGACTACGTGATCCCCCAGATTTACTGGAATATTGGTTATTCGCCCGCCGACCACGCCACTCTCCTCAACTGGTGGAGTGCGGTGGTACAGGATTGCCACCTGTATATCGGCCATGCCGCCTACAAGGTGGGCAACAATGCAGAACCCGCCTGGAACGACCCCGGCGAAATACCCCGCCAGATCAGGCTCAACCGACGCACCGCCAAATGCCTCGGCAGCGCCTACTTCCGCTCGCAGTCAGTACTGCTCAACCCACTCGCACTAGTAGACTCGCTCGCGCTTTATTACGCCCCCAAAGCGCTGATCCCGGAAATGCCCGCACTCGAACAACCCCTCGCTAATACACCCAAACTGCAAACTATCTGGCCTCAAAAAGGAAAGGTGAAGCTGCGATGGAAAGCCAACAAAGTCGACAAAACTCACCCCCCGCGCTATTATGTCATCTATCGCTTTGATGGCGATTATACCGGCAATTTTGACGACCCCCGCAATATCCTGGCTGTAACTCCGATGGGCGCACAATCGCGCAAACTAAAATTTATTGACGACTCGGCACAGGCAGGTCTTTTTTATACCTACGCCGTCACCGCCGTCAACAGACAACACTCTGAAAGCAAACCCAGCAAACCCCGGGCGATCCTGAAAAAACCACAGGGCCTGCGCTGGGCCAGGCTGGGAGCGCCGCCGGGGGAGAGGGAGAAAGGGAGAGAGGGGGAGAGGGAGAGATTGTAGGGTTTAGACTCAATGGCTGAATATGATTACTCGAACTATTTTTTTGTGCATCGTTATTGCCGGCATATTTTCCTGTAGGCAGGAGGCGGCACAAGAAGTGTCTGCCCCTGAAAAACACCGCCCGCGCTGGCATTTTACGCCGCCGTCCATGTGGATGAACGACCCCAACGGCATGGTGTATTACGAGGGCGAATACCACCTCTTTTACCAACACTATCCCGACAGCAGCGTTTGGGGGCCTATGCATTGGGGCCATGCCATTAGCCGCGACCTGGTAAATTGGCAACACCAACCCATTGCCCTGTATCCCGATTCGCTGGGTTATATTTTTTCGGGCAGTGCCGTTGTCGACTGGAATAATACCAGCGGCTTCGGCCACGACAATACCCTGCCTATAGTGGCCATATTCACTTATCACGACATGGCCGGAGAAAAAGCGGGGCGCAATGATTTCCAAACACAGGGCATCGCCTATAGTCTGGATAAGGGCCGCACCTGGACCAAATACGCCGGCAACCCTGTATTGTCCAATCCGGGCATTCGCGATTTACGCGATCCCAAGGTGATTTGGCACGATGCCTCTCATCAGTGGGTGATGACATTAGCCGCCGGCGACCATGTCCGGTTTTATACTTCGCCCGACCTTAAAGAATGGTCATATGCCAGTTCTTTTGGAAAAAGCGAAGGTTCCCATAAGGGCGTATGGGAATGCCCCGACTTGTTCCCAATAAGCCCTGATGGGGAGGAATTGCGCCAGTGGGTGCTATTGGTAAGCATTAACCCGGGGGCCCCCAATGGTGGCTCAGGAACGCAATATTTCGTAGGGCAGTTTGACGGGCAGGAATTTGTGCTTGATCCGGCTCAAGATCCCGGCGTTTACAACTGGGTAGACCTGGGGCGCGATAACTATGCCGGCGTTACCTGGTCGGATATTTCGTTGAAAGACGGTCGCCGGATATTTATGGGCTGGATGAGCAACTGGCAATATGCCCAGGTAGTGCCCACTACAAGTTGGCGAAGCGCTATGACTTTGCCCCGCGAGCTACAGTTGAAAAAAAGCCCACGAGGCTGGAGGCTCTGGTCTCGCCCCGTCGTAGAATTAAAAATGTTGCGCGATAGCAGTTTTACCTTATCGCCACAAAGCCTTACAGGAAAAATACAATTGGACGAAATACTGGGATTTCCCCCTACGTTGCTTGAAGTTCTTTTAGAGGTAGAAATAGGGGATAACTCACAATCCGTATTCGGACTGGAATGGCACAATGACGCCGGCGAAAGCTATCGTGTAGGGTTTGACGCCGCTCTCGGCCTTTTTTTTAGCGATCGCACCCGAGCCTGCAAAAACGATTTTTCTTCCGACTTTGCCAATGCAATCCACTACGCTTCGCGTCAGGTAGAAGGAAAAATTGTCAAACTACACGTATTTGTCGATGTAGCCTCCGCCGAACTCTTCGCCGACGAAGGCGCCACCTGCATAACCGACATCTTTTTCCCTTCAAAAGATTTTGACAAATTGAATGTTTATGCACAAAACGGCCCCGTAACTCTTCGCAAAGCTGAATTTTTTTTAATGACGAATTACGGAATTACGAATGATGAATGATTTTCAATTCTTTAATTATCAATTAATTAATAAATAAAAAATTCGTCATTCGTCATTCGTAATTAGGGGTGTTAAGAGAAATTTTATGCCCGAGATTTGAAATTAAAATTTAATCGACCTGACCTCGGAGAGGTCATACATTTGTTGAAAAAACGGGGATAAACCCTCAACCGACCTCGGAGAGGTCGAATATTTGTGCGCTGAAAGCCAGGATTAAACAAATGTGCGATCCCGACCTATCGGTACGGGACAGGCTCTCTCCGAGGTCGGGAGGGATTTAGATTTTCCTTTTTTACAAATGTTTGACCTCTCCGAGGTCAGGTTTGAGAGCCTTTATTGTAAAAATAGTATCGTTCTCATTTCTCTTAACACCCCTAATTCGTCATTCGTCATTCGACCTTTCACCCCAAACAGAAGCGTTCATCCCAAAGTGATTTGGTCGCACGAAAAAACCCCTTACTTTCGTACATACGAAAAAAAAACGTACCTGTTTAGTAGGTTTAGTGCATGCGCAGTTTAGCGATAGGGTTTAGTTAACTAAACATACAGCTAAACCCTAACGCTAAACCCAATCGCTAAACCCTACAAATAGTTACAAAATAAATTACCCCGCTTCTCTCACTCTCCCACTCCCTCCCTCTCCTCAATGCGTCGGCTTGTCCTTCGGCGGGCCTACCGCGAGGTAATCCCGGGCGACCGCCACTGCATACTCATCGAGCAAGTCGAGGATGCGACGGCGGTCATCCGATCTGAGGATGAGGCCCACGTGGTGCCTTTTCTGGAGGCGCCAGGCGATTTCAGGGTCGTTAAACTGGGAGGAGTCGGGGTATTCCTGGCGCGCCAGCGAAATCAGAATACCGGCGTAGTCGGTGCGGGTAGGGGGTAATTTATACGGCAGGTTGTAGGCCATGGCGTGTTCTATCCTGGCCCATTCGGTCCACATATTGATGCCGGTTGCAATTTCCAGCATATTAGCGATATGCGCGCCGCCCACGCGCGAAGAAGTTTCTAGGAAATAGAATTGTCCGTCTTCTTTTGATTTGATAAACTCGGTATGCGAGGCGCTGAACTGCATGCCGAAGGCTATGAGCACTTCTTCGTTAAAGCGCTGCAGGTCGAGGTCGTCGGGGCTGCCGAATTCCACCAAGAGGGTGCGGAAGATGCCGCCGCCGTGGGCCACTTCAAAAGGCGTGCTCAGGTATTGCGATACGCGGCTGAAAAGCACCTTGCCGTTGAGGCACAGCGAATCGACGTGGTACACATCGCCGGGGCGGAATTGTTCGATAAGATAACGGTGGCGGTCGTCGCTGATTTCTTCGAGGATGCGCCAGAGTTGCTCGGCGTCGTGCACCTTTTTTATGCCGGTAGCGGAAGCTTCTCCACGGGGTTTTACTACCCAGGGCGGCGATACTGTTTGCGTAAATTCGTGGATAGCTTCATCATTAAACAATGCGCTGAATGCCGGTACGCGAATACCCGCCTCTGCCGCTTTGGTACGCATGGCGAGCTTATCGCGAAAATGCCGTGCAGTAGTTTGCCCCATGCCGGGTATGCGGAATTCCTCGCGCAGGTAGGCCGCCTTTTCCACATCAAAATCGTCGAGGGCCACGATGCGGTCGATTTTCCGGCTGCGCAGCAACCAGGCCACTCCCCGGCCTATATTGCCGATGTTTTCAGGCGAATTGTGGTCGTCTTCCATGTAGAAGAATTCGTCGACAGACTCCCTCGGCCAGGGCTCATTTTCCAGGCTTTTTTTGGTGAGCAGGTATACGGTGTTGCCCGCAGCTTTGATGGCGCGCAGAAAGTCTTCGCCTTTGAAGAAAAAGGATACGCAGAAGAAGGTCAGCGGTTTGGACATAGTAGCGGTGTTTATTCACAAGAATAAAGATAATTCCGCGTTCTGCCAAACTTTGTCAAACGGCTTAGTTGTTGATTTTAATATGAAATGTATCCGGCGCCGGGTTGTAGATAAATTCTTTGAAGGAATAGCTTTTGACCTGCCCTTCATGCCTGAGTGCAACTATTAACGGCAGCGTATCGCCAGGCTCGTAAATATCCGGTGTTAATAAAAGATAACGGGCCGTTTTGCCATCAGCAGTTAATGTAGCTTGGCAGGCATGACCGTATATTTTAATGGACACATTTTCGATGGCTTGGTCAAAAACCAGGTAATGGTACCGATCCGGTTCTTCCCATCGCTTTGTCTCTTCTATCGACTGTTGGGCCGCTTCTTGTTTAGCGGAAAGCATAAAGATCGCAAAATTTCCAACGAGAAATAATAACATGTAATACCAACCGTGTAGCAAAAATAATTTTCTCGCCGCTGTCGCCACTGTACCTTTTGGGTATCTTGATAATCGAAAAGCAGACACCAGCATCATCACAAAATTCAGCCCCGCGCTCAGCAGAACAAGCATGGGATTGGGCGATTTGCTTCCGACTGTCACTTCAAATAACAAATAAAGAAACAACACAGCAGTAAACAGCGCAATTGCGTTGAAGACTTGCTTTTCGGTACGGGATATTTCAGGCGTAGTCATCGTTTTTTCGTTTTGTGAATAGATAAAGCAATAAACGGACGGGGACTAACAAAAAAGGACGCCCTTGAGCGTCCTTTTGAAGTGGTACGGGGCGGGGTCGAACCGCCGACACCAGGATTTTCAGTCCTGTGCTCTACCAACTGAGCTACCATACCGGCTGCTTTATATTTTCAGTAAAGCGAGTGCAAATGTAGGGACTATTTTTCTTTCAGGCAAT
>JAEUUQ010000218.1 GCA_016787505.1 Saprospiraceae bacterium
CTTCGGCCCGTTGGTGGCGCTACGCGCTTCGCGGATGCCGGTGTTGGCCAACTGTGTTTTTAGCGCTACCATTCGCGATCCGCCGGCAAGGCTTTCGCGCATGGTGATACCTGCCCAGCCGCCGCTGCTTAAGGCAGCTACGCGCACCGTGATGGAAGTGTTTCCGCAGATTTGCTGGTATACAATGTGGGTTACATCGCCGGTAGGCGTGGAGTAACCTTGCGCACTCACATTGAAGGTGGTCATGTTGCCGGGCGAACAAGCCAGGCTAGCGCCGCCGTTGGCGCCGCTTCCTACATTGGCGCTTGACCACGGTGAGCCGACGGCTATAGGTTCGTCAGTCTGGCCGTTGCAGTTGTTGTCGAGGCCGTCGCAGATTTCCGCAGCGCCGGGTTTGATGGCCGCGTTGTTGTCGTTGCAATCCCCCGTGGTCGAGGCAAGCTCGACCGCTACTTTGTAACCAACCGGACGCAAACATTGCGTCAACGTGGCGCCCGTGCCGTAGCCGTCGTTATCCAGGTCGGCGTACCAGGTCTGGCCCGGTTTTTCCAGCGGGTTGTTGTCGTTGCAGTCCTGGTTGTTGATCACGTAACCCGTAGGCAGGCTGCACGCCTGCGTCGTATTCGACGGATTTCCGAAGCCGTCGCCGTCCATGTCGCGGTAATACGTGATCAACACGCCTTCATCCGTCGAGCCGTTGCAGTTGTTGTCTATGCCGTCGCAGGTTTCGGCAACACCCGGTTTGATAGCAGCGTTGTTGTCGTTGCAGTCGCCCGCCTGGGTAGAATATCCCGTGCCCGGGTCTGCGCATAGCGACTGGCCGGCGCCCGTGCCATATCCATCGCCGTCGCCATCAGTGTAATACGTAACGAAGGTAAGCCCTTCATCCGTCGAGCCGTTGCAGTTGTTGTCCACACCGTCGCAAATTTCCGCAGCGCCCGGTTTGATGGCCGCGTTGTTGTCGTTGCAATCCTGGTTATTGGTCACATATCCCATCGGCAGACTACATGCTTGAGTCGTATTTGACGGGTTGCCGTATCCGTCGCCGTCCATGTCGAGGTAGTAGGTGATCAACACACCCTCGTCGATCATGCCATTACAGTTATCGTCTATGCCGTTGCAAATTTCAGCAGAACAAGTTGAATAGGTAGGTTCTGGGGTAACTGTAAGTTTTGTGTAATAGTGGAAATCGGGATAGCCGTATTGATAATTGGAAAGTACGTTTGTTGGGAATGTATTTTGATTACAACTATTACAATACCGCATATCATAATACACCAGGTGCTGTCCGATCTGACTGGACGTCCCAAAATAATATCCGTCGCCACTAGCCTGAAATAACTCAAGCAAGTATTGAGCCCCCTGCGTCAACCAGATCGGTTGGCTTAAATCGGAGTAATAGTATTGCCCGGCCGGGCCGCTTACCTGATGTTGCCGCAAGATGGCCTGAGAATTATAATCGAACATTGTGACGTAGCGAGTCGTACCCGTAGGTTCTCGTTTTCCGAAACTTTTTACCAAAATATCCTCGGTGACGCTAAACCTGAACCCGCGTTGGGAATTCCCAACTCCGCCGGCGCCGCCGGAAGCAACGCTATCCGTAGAAGAATGAGGTCCTATGAAGGTACCGTCGATGCTCGAAGCCCCACCGGCCGCATTGTTGCCGTAAAAGAGGTATATCGTCGTGGTAGCATTGGCCGGCAACGACGGCACTTTTACCCAAATTACAGTACTGGCCGTATTCATGCCGCTTTCAATCCAATAACTCAACTGGGTTACGCCGTTGATATCCGCCCCGAAACGGATATCGTCGCCGCTGGCCAACATCTGTCCGGCATTTACATAAACCTGGGTATTAAGGGTGATGCGAAGCTGGTAGTTTGTCAATGTAGCGCCTGAATTTTCAGTGATTTCTATGTTTTTGGCATATTGCCACCCCAAAGGCTGCGCTTCAACGCCCCCTGCCAGCAGGCAACAACTGATTAATACCAAAAAAAAAGGGCTTAGTAATTGATTTTTCATGTTTTGAATTTTATTAATATAAAAAATCTTCCAAAATGACTACGCCTGGCTACTCCAATGCACAGATTGGAATATGTAAAACCCGAAATATGGCGAATTCGTGCATGCCGGTAATTTGCAGTGGGAGGTATTACCGCGTTTTAAGAATTGTGGTATAGATAGCCGAAATAAGATAAACTTAGGGGGGATGCTACAAAGGTACAATTCTTTAATAATAAGAAAAAGGGATTTTGGTGTAAAATAACAAGTGCAATTATCCGTCGCTGGACTTTATTTACCCTGATTTGCACTTTCCACCACCACCTCATCTACAAACACCCAGCCCTTATCCCCTTTACCCGGATGCCAGGCCGGCAATGTGGGAATGGGCCTGGCGATAACCCGCAAGTAACGGATGGGGCTAGAGCTTACCTCGCAAGTGTAAAACCGGTGTGCGGGCATCATCGACTTGCCCGGCATGTCCGGCTTTAAGAGCCCTATTCGCTTGAGACTGCCTGCTGAATTCCCTCCCCAGACTTCTATGACAGTAGGCGGAAAAATGTAGGAATCGACGCTGAATAAGGTGCTGAGGGTCACGCTGGACAAAACTACGGGCGCCGGCCAGGAAGCCTCCAATATCATCGGTTGCTCCCGGAAGCCCAGCCACAGGGAATCGTTGTATTCCAGAGATGCTTTTTTGTGGTCGAACAGACTGGCCACTCCCCTACCCTTGTAAGTGTCGTTGGGCGGGTGTATGAGTTTTGTTATAGGAGGAGGCGGCGAGGTCCGCCACAATTCGACGGAGTCGACCGGACTGCTCTCCCAGCCTTCTTTTATAGCGATATATTTGACTTTTATCGGCTTGTCTATTAATATCGTGCTATCTCTGCCCAATAATGCGGAGGCAGGCGTCGGCGTACTGCCGTCAAGCGTGTATCTAATATCGATGCCTTTGATGCGGTGAAATAATTTGAGCGCAAAAGGCTGATCGAAAAAAGCGCGCGGCTCCAATATCTCGGGTTTCGATAAGATGGCTTTGAAGTGTATGGAGGTGTCCGCTCCGGTATCAATATGTACTTTCCCCAATGCCCCGGGCGATATGCCGGTTTCCCATGCGTACACGCGCTGTAGTTTTTTGCATTGTTTCAATGTGGAAAGTGATTTGTCGGTCAATTTAGTCTGGTAGGCTTTTAATACCCTCAAATCCGGCAGGTCTTTCAACAGGGCCAGTCCGGCATCGGTCACGGGCGTGCGGTCAATTTCCAGGCGCTCGAGCGCTTCAAAGCGGGCTACCACTCCCAGGGCTGCCTCGTTGAGGGGCAAACCGCTGAGGTCCAGCTCTATGGTGTTTTCGGCCAGGGGGAGGAGCCGCTCCAGGTCTTTGGCCGAAAAGTCGGAGTGCGCGTACAATTGCACCGAAAGGGCCTGGCTATTCGCCGAAAGGCGCTGAATGGTGCAGAAGTGATTGCCCAACCTGGCTATGGTTTCGGATTTTATTTTTGGTAAATCCACCCATCGCGCCGACTGCCCAGCTTGTATCATTGTTTTAATCATATTGCCCAGGCTATCGCCATTGGGGAAATGCCGCAAGGCGAGGGTGTCGGAGGCGCCTTTGGCCAGCCACAAACGTATGATGGCCAATTCCTGTTCGCTGAGCTGCGGCTTGCTTTGCGGCGGCATGTGTTCTTTATGATCTAACGGCAGTTCTAATCGCTTGAGCAATAAGCTAGCCTGCCAATTGGCCGGATCTACCGGATCGCCGTTTTTTCCGCCTTTG
>JAEUUQ010000240.1 GCA_016787505.1 Saprospiraceae bacterium
GTGTCAGCAGATGGTTGTCATAGAAGAGTCGCACCGTTACGATATCCGATTCCCTGCCGACGCGTCGGCCAATTGCGGCATTCCGGCGCCCGACACCATTCATTACTACGAGCGGGCTTGCGACTTGTTGGCCGTCAGTGCGAGCGATGAGTTTTTCTCTGCTTCGGGTGATGAGTGTTATAAAATATTCCGCACCTACCGGGTTATCAACTGGTGTGAATACGATGGGCAGAGCGGCCCGGTAGTCATCGGCAGAGACGAAGACTGCGACGGCGTACCTGGCGACGAAGCCGTATGGGTATTGCGTCGAGAAATCGGGTTGGGGTATATAGACCGTGATAGCCTGGAGGGGAATAATGTGCCCGCTGCCGGCGAAAAACCGACGGCATGCGACGGCGCCACCAACCCTGCGGGTTTTTGGCGCGCTACGCCTTCGATCGGATATTGGGAATACACCCAGGTCATCAAAGTATACGACAACACCCCGCCGGCTATTTATTTCTCGCCCCCCGATCCATTTTGCAGTTATGACAACATAGGTTGTGACGCGGAAATAGAATACTTGTTCCTTTTGTTCGAGACTTGTACGCCGCAGGACATTGAATTTCACATCTACCTAGATGAGGGGGATGACGGCATCATTGATATGGATCTCACCGACTTTGAGGTCATTCACGGTCAGTACCCCAAGTTCAAAGCCATTTGGGAAGTACCTATCGGGCACCATTCCTTTTACTTGATAGTAGAAGATGGATGCGGCAACGTAAATGAAGCCCATATGCCTTTTGAAGTAGTGGATTGCAAGGCGCCTTCGCCCATCTGCATCAATGGATTAGCCATAGACCTGATGCCGATGATGCCCCCTGCCGATGCCGATGGCGACGGCGATATTGATACCGGCGCGATTTCGCTTAGTGTCAACGATTTCATCGCCAGTCCGATTACCGATTGCTCCTCTCCCATAAAATACTCCATACACCGCGTCACGGAGCTACCCCATCCCGGGACTACCTCGATTATACTGACCTGTGACGACAGACCGCACCAGGTTGTGCGTATTTACACCTGGGATAGTGCGTTTAATCCATATGCTATACAGCCTGACGGTACGGTAGGGGGCCCCAATTATGATTATTGCGAGACCTACGTATTGGTGCAGGACAACGTATTTAACGCCTGCGGCGATACGCCGATATCAGAGATAGCCGGCGTAGTCATCACCGAAGACGACGAACCTGTGGCGGGTGTACAGGTACAGCTCAGTGGAGCGGAGAGCCAATCTATGACCACCCTTGGCAACGGGGCGTATCAATTCGCTGCATTAGCGCAGGGGTATGATTACACCGTCACGCCTTTCCTCGATCAGAATCCGCTCAACGGCGTATCTACCTTTGACTTATTGTTAATGACCAAGCACATTTTGGGCGTGCAAAATCTCGATTCGCCTTACAAAATGATAGCTGCCGATGTGAATAAATCGGGTACCATAACCACATATGATCTTATTCAATTGAGGCGACTCATCTTATTCATCGACTCCGATTTTGCGAGTAACACCAGTTGGCGTTTTATACCGGCGGCATACAACTTCCCCAACCCTGCTAATCCCTGGCAGGAAGACTTCCCCGAAATCATCAACATCAATGATTTGGCGGGTGACCTGGGCGGGCAGGATTTCATTGCCATCAAGATTGGAGATGTAAACGGGAACGCCGTCACCGGCTTGGGTGAAATAGAAGAGCGTACCATAGATGGGATATTCAGGCTTGCCGCAAACGAACAATGGCTGGAGAAAGACAGCACATACGCCGTAACATTAACGGCTGCTGAGCTATCGGCTGTTGCCGGTTTTCAGTTTACCCTGCAATGGGATACCACGGCATTTTCGTTGACGGGGATAGAAGAAAGACTGCTTGGTCAGGCCCACATAGGGGAGTTTTTGGGAAGGGCGGGGATACTTACCGCTAGTTGGAACGAAGAGCAAGAAAGAGAAAGCGGGCCATTGCCTTTGTTCACTATGCATATAAAGGCTCACCGGGAAACCTGGCTGGGGCAATTGCTGCATATCAGAGAAAACGGATATACACCGGCGGAAGCATACGGTCGCGACGGCGCCTGGTTGGGGGTAAGAATAAACTTCACCGGTGTTGAGACTGCTGGGAAATTGGCGTTTACTAATCATCCCAACCCTTTCAGTGAGCAGACGTGGATGCAATTCTACCTGCCTGTTGACGAAAGGCTTACCCTCTATATTTACGATGCAAACGGTGTAGAGCGATACAAGTGGCAGGGTGAGTTGACTGCCGGCTGGCACCGGCGAAGAATAAGTGCGGCTGAGATAGGAGAGGGTAGTGTATTTTGGGGTCGTATTGAAACCGCTTCAGGAAGTGCCGTAGGCAAGTTGATCAAAGTTGCACCGTAGATTGTGGAGTTTGATTTAGTATTAATTAAGCCTGGTGAGCTATAAAAATCACCAAATTTCATGTCATGAAATGACGCAATATAATACACTTAAATGCGGCATATGAATTGTTTTTGTGAGGCGATTAGATGTTTTTTTGAATAATAGCCTGTCACAAATTTTCATTATTATTATTATTAGCAGTGCCCGAATATTATTTTTAAGATATATTTGCACCGTAATTGTTTCCCCTTAATGAAAAAGCAAGACAGGTTTGGCGCCTGATTGCTTCTCCCCTAATCTAAAGCATTCGTGTTCTTCCTCATGTAATCATGATGAAGTAAGTTTCCCCTGAAATGCATATAACTCATGCACGAGTTATAGGGTTATTTTTTTACAAAAGTACATAAACAAACACTATGGACAAGCGTTACACTTCGCAGGTTCTCACCTTTATTTCTATGGGCGAGGCGCGTGAGTTGTTTACTGGGATTTAGTGATAAATTACTGGTAGTCAATTTTTTGTGTCAGCGTTTTTCATAGAAAACAAACACTAGTATTCCCCTTTATGTCAGGCTGTTGACAGTGTTCCATCTGTCGAACGGAAGGCCTGTTGTATGTTTTGGCTTGAACATGAGCTAATTCGGTAGACAAATGAGTTGTCATACCGCTGGTCATTTTATGCCATAAACTAACAAGAAAGACCCGAAAGCTTAAAGTTTTAAAGAGCAAACGAATTATTCATGAGTACCTTCTTAACACTCCATTGCATGAACAACATTTACACAGCACAACTTATTAGCGAAAAGGTAAAAGCCGTTGTATCAACCAGCCAAGGGTTGAAATTCAAGCGTTTTCTGGCTTTTACCGTTATGGTTTCATTGACAACTGCAACAGCTTTTGCGCAGTGTAACAATGTCACGGCAGGTGGTACTATTACAGGTGGGGAATCTAATCCTTCCGCCTATAACCCCGGCATCATAACTAGCGCTACTTTGCCCTCGGGAGGGAGTGGTACGATAGAGTACTTATGGTTATATACGACCGACGAATCGCAGGCGTTTCCCGGCGGCAGCAGTTGGATTTCTATACCCAACAGCAATTCAGCCAGTTACGACCCACCTTCTACGATAACAACCACCACCTATTATTTGCGTTGTTCGCGCAGGTCGGGATGTTCCAATTACGACGGAGAGTCCAATGTAATCGTAAAGTCGATTGCAACAACAGAGTGCTCGTGTCCGAATAACCTGATACTTAATCCCAGTTTTGAAATAGGTACGACCTATTGGGATTGGTCGGGTGGAAACTTTAATGCGGGTACATATGCGGCGGTATGCGGCACAAAATCCGGTCAGTTTCAAATAACAAATAACAGCAACAACTGGTTTTCCAATACATTCATTGATGATGGCTCAATCAGTGCGGGAACGGTACTGAATTTGTCGGTATATGCAGGTACGCACTCGCCGAGTTATTATCATCAGGTAGGAATAGCCTATTTTGATTTTGAATGGAACTGGATATCGGGCAGCTCTACGGAGGTCAATAGCCTGTTGCCTACAATGACTTTATATAATGTTAGTAGCGTAGTGCCTGCGGGCGCCCATTACATTCAGGTGACCGGCAGTGGAAACGGTGACTGGTTAAAAACCGATTTGTGGTGTGTTACTGTTGGGGGGCAATGCAACCCTGACAATACGAATGCGCCGCCGTTTTGTGCGCCGACCCCCAGTTGTCCTTCTGGTAGTTTATCCTGGTCGCAAACAATAAACGGTTCGACCGGCGATCCTTCTGCTGTACGGTTTTATTCGGGAGGAACAACTGCCTATACATTACCAGTTACCTTACCATCGGCATTCAATGGGCCGGTTAGCGTAAATATTACTCAAGCCATAGCCTATGACGGGTATGTAGGGCGGTCAAGTACGGGTGATCAGCCTAATGAAAAATTCAGGGTAATTTTTTTAAAAAATGGATCAGTTCAATGGTCGTCTAACTGGACGGGGTCTAATAGTTCGGGTAGTGATGGCATAGCTACAGGTGTCAACCAGGATTACTGGTCGGGGGCCTTAGGCAGTGCCAACCTTCCCAATGGCGCAGACCAGATCAGATTAATCCACTGGAGCAATAGCACTTATGGAACAAATGATAACACCAGCCCCAACTCTGTAGTGCCTTCGAGTGTATGTATCAGTTATTCGCCAATTTGCAATCTTTCCGTAACTATTGATGAAAGTCAGACCATTTGTACAGGAGGATCGGCGAAACTGACAGCCTCTCCAAGTGGAGGCTCAGGGAATTATTCATATTCGTGGAGTAATGGTTTGGGGTCTAATTATTATGTAGACGTAACGCCGACTACTACTACCACCTATTCTGTTACCGTTACAGACAACAGCACTGGTTGTACCGCAACAGGTTCTGCCACTGTGACGGTAGTATCAGACCCCACAATTACAGCGCAGCCGACGAATATATCGGAATGTGTAGGCGGCACCTTGGATTTCACAGTAACCGCTACGGGGGGTACGCCCGCATTGACCTATCAGTGGCAATCTTCGGCCAATGCCGGCGGCCCATGGAGCAGTATTTCCGGCGCTACTCAAAGCTATTATAAGCCATCAAGTACAACTCCCGGTACAACGTATTACAGGGTGATTGTATCGGCTTCCGGCCTTGGCTGTGGCAATGCTACGTCAAGCGTTGTTTCGGCGGTTATATATTCAGATCCTTCTATTTCTGCGCATCCTCAACCTCAAACGATATGCACGGGCGCCAATGCGACCGTTAGCGTTACGGCTTCGGGGGGTGTTCCGCCGCTTACTTACCAATGGCAATCAAGCCCTAATAATTCCACTTGGACCAATATCTCAGGGGCAACCAATTCCAGTTATAGTTCCGGGTCGCTGACAAGTAATACCTATTTCAGGGTATTAGTTAGCTCCAGCGGTTCGGGGTGTGGTACGGCTACCTCCAATAGCGCCCTGGTAACGGTGAATCCTTATCCGCAGGCAAGTTTTACCTCCACCCAGGCCGGTTGCACCAGTAATAGTGGAAGTATAACTTTTACTTTCCCGGATAATCCCAATTTTACCCAAATTCAATTCAGTTTGAATGGCGGTTCAACCTATCAGCCTGCAGTATCGGATAACATCGGTTCTGTTACTTATAGCAACTTGGCGGCTGGTACATATAATTTATATGCCCGGTGGGGTACGGGGGTTTGTCCTGTTGATTTGGGTGATGTGACCATCACCAGCACAGCTGGGCCTCTGGTCAATATTGCTTGCCAAGATGATCCCGTATTAAGCCGTGTAGCCAGCAACAGCAGTCAAACCTGTGGAAGCAATGTATATGGGTTCTGGTCAGGCAATTTGGTTAGCAACTGGACGAGCCAGCAGCACTGGTCGGTATCAGGCGGCAGCTTCCTTGAATATGCCAATGGTACTGCCGTATTAACCATGACGGCAACCAACAATGCCAATTCCAGCCTGGTTTTCAATATCACGGCTGTCTTTAGCGGGCGCACCTATTCACCCCCAGCGGGCAGCCCTAAAGAAAGTACGCAGTGCGTTGGAGATTTGAATAATAGCGATTGGTATTATTATACGGCGGTAGATGGCAACCTGATCGGCGCCGGCGCTTTAGCAGGCGGCGTGGTTGAATTTACCCGTTTTGGCGAAGCCTTCCAGATGGGCACTGGCGCCAATCTCAACAATGCAGGCGTTTTTGGCGCTTCCGGCTGGTTAACTTTTGATATTAAAAAGAACCCTTCTTCGGGTACCAACTTCAATTCGAACCCGGGGCATGGTGATTTCAATATGAATATGTCGGGAGGCGCCCTGGCCAATATGCCACCTGATTGTCTAAATATTTGCGTAGGGGAGTCTACTACTTTGACTGCCAACGCAGCTTCGGGAACACCTCCTTATACTTATTTGTGGAGTAACGGCGCTACTGCCTCATCGATTACGGTAAGTCCCTCCACAACAACCACCTATTCGGTAACAGCAACTGACTCCAACGGATGTACGCACACTGACCAGGCTACCATTACGGTTTACCAGGGCGCTACTGTTAACGCCGGCCCAGACCAAACGATTTGCGTAGGCGCTACTGTGACTATGGCCGGCACTATCGGCGGTTCGGCTACCAGTGCTACCTGGACTTCGTCGGTTGCGGGAGGTAGCTTTAACCCTAACGCTACGACTTTGAATGCTGTTTATACGCCTCCCTCCGGTTATACAGGGGTAATTACCATGACACTCACCACAAATGACCCTTCTGGTTCTTGCCTTCCTGCTGTCGATCAGATGATTATTAACATCATTGCCGACCCGTCGGTATCAGTACAACCGGTAGGCGCGACGATCTGCGAAGGCGGCACGCATACGATGACGGTGAGCGCCACGGGCGGTACGCCGTCGTTGACGTATCAGTGGCAGTCGAGCCCTGATGGTACTACGTGGACGAATATTTCTGGCGCGACAAATACCTCATATACAACACCGGCACTGGCGAGCACGACTCGTTACCGCGCAGTAGTAAGCGCGAGCGGCGTAGGTTGCGGCAGCGCTACCTCAAATGCGGCAATAGTTACGGTAGTGGCCGACCCGTCGGTATCGGTACAGCCGGTAGGCGCGACGATCTGCGAAGGCGGCACGCATACGATGACGGTGAGCGCCACGGGCGGCACGCCGTCGTTGACGTATCAGTGGCAATCGAGCCCTGATGGCACGACCTGGACGAATATTTCTGGTGCGACCAATACCTCATATACAACACCGGCACTGGCGAGTACGACTCGTTACCGCGCAGTAGTAAGCGCAAGCGGCGTAGGTTGCGGCAGCGCTACCTCGAATGCGGCAATAGTAACGGTAGTGGCCGATCCGTCGGTATCGGTACATCCGGTAGGCGCGACGATCTGCGAAGGCGGCACGCATACGATGACGGTGAGCGCCACAGGCGGCACGCCGTCGTTGACGTATCAGTGGCAGTCAAGCCCTGATGGTACGACCTGGACGAATATTTCTGGCGCGACCAATACCTCATACACAACACCTGCACTGGCGAGCACGACTCGTTACCGCGCAGTAGTGAGCGCAAGCGGCGTAGGTTGCGGCAGCGCTACCTCAAATGCGGCAATAGTAACGGTAGTGGCGGATCCGTCGGTATCGGTACAACCGGTAGGCGCCACGATCTGCGAAGGCGGCACGCACACGATGACGGTGAGCGCCACAGGCGGCACGCCGTCGTTGACGTATCAGTGGCAGTCAAGCCCTGATGGTACTACGTGGACGAATATTTCTGGCGCGACCAATACCTCATACACAACACCAGCACTGGCGAGCACGACTCGTTACCGCG
>JAEUUQ010000341.1 GCA_016787505.1 Saprospiraceae bacterium
GCCGATATATACTTTTGACGAGTTGGCGCTCAAATCTCCCATGTAGTTGGATACCCCGGCCAGGATACCGGCTTCAAAGTATTGCCCCCGCAGCGCGGTGCTTGTCAGGAACAAGACTAACCATATGCATTTTTTCATGTGGGTCGTTTTCTTTTTCCGCAAATTTATAACTTTGCAGCGCTACAAAAAACAAATCACCTTCAATCCACACACAACCGGGCTAAAAAGTGATTCCCGGTAGCCCATCGTCATTTTTTTATCATTAATGCCATCGTGATATCATATGCCGCTGCAATTGGCGTTAAAACCACTATGGCGTATTATTCATTTTTTTTAAAACAAAATTTTACGATGAAGTGTAAATGGCTGCTCCCGGCTGTCTTTTTTTTGGCAACCACTAGCTACGCGCAAGACCAGGCGCCCGACAACTGGTTTAATCTCGATGCAAAAAAGGATGGAATCCCGGGTTTGAGTACGGAAAAAACTTATCAGGAGCTCCTCAAAGGTAAAAAAGCGCGCACGATTGTGGTGGCCGTACTGGATTCAGGGGTCGACTACGAACACGAAGACCTCAATGACGTGATGTGGGTAAATGAAGACGAGATTGCCGGCAATGGCATCGACGACGATAACAACGGCTATATCGACGATATCCACGGCTGGAATTTCCTGGGTAATAGCAAAGGCGAAAATGTACACCATGATAACCTGGAAGTAACCAGGCAATATGTCCAGCTGCATAAACGCTTCAAGGATGTGTCCGACGCTGCCGGCTTGTCGAAAAAAGACCGCGCCGACTACGACAAATACAAGCTGTACGGCAAGGTGATCGAAGATAAGATCGAAGAAATGACGCCTAATGTCGGACTGTACGGCTCTACGCTCGAAGCGTTTACTAAATTACAAGAAGCCATCGGCAAACCCGCCGCAGATATTACGCTTACCGACCTGGAAAACTTCCGCACCAGCGACCCATTCCTGCCCCGCGTGGCCGCCGTGGCAATCGATTTGCTGAAGCAGGGCGAGACTTATGCCGGTTTTATTGATCAGGTGAAGGAAGCTTACGAGTATTTCTACGAAAGGGTAAATTATAACTATAATACGGAGTTTGATCCCCGCGCCATTGTGGGCGATGATTATAATAATGTAAATGAACGCTACTACGGCAATAACGACGTGAAAGGCCCCTTCTCCTATCACGGCACGCACGTATCGGGTATCATCGCGGCCAAAAGAGGCAACAACCTGGGTATCGAAGGCGTGGCCGACCATGTGCGTATCATGGCCGTCCGCACGGTGCCCAACGGCGACGAACGCGACAAAGACGTGGCAAATGCTATCCGCTACGCCGTCGACAACGGCGCGCAAGTGATCAATATGAGTTTTGGTAAAGGCGAATCTCCTAACAAAGATGCAGTCGATGAAGCCGTGAAATACGCCATGAAAAACGATGTGCTGCTGATTCACGGCGCCGGCAACGACAGCGAGGAAATCAAATACGACAATAATTTCCCCAATGATAAATTCAAAAAAAGCGGTCTTTTTAAACCCAAATACGCCAAAAACTGGATGGAAGTGGGCGCCCACGGCTGGCAAACCGATGAGAATATGACTGCCGATTTTTCAAACTACAGCGCCACGCTGGTCGATGTATTTGCCCCCGGTGTTGATATTTATTCTACTGAGCCCGAAAATTCGTACAAAGTTCAGCAAGGTACAAGTATGGCAGCACCCATGGTGGCCGGCCTCGCAGCGCTGCTGCGCTCGTATTTCCCCGATCTGTCTGCTACACAGGTAAAAGAGATCATTATGTCGTCTTCTGTCAGGCAGACGCAAAAAGTAAAACGCCCAGGAGAGGATGCCCTGGCTTCTTTTAGCGATCTTTGCGTTACCGGCGGTATCGTCAATGCCTATAATGCCGTGAAAATGGCCTCTGAAACCAAAGGCAAACGCAAAAAACCGGCAGGCATCGATAACGCCGCCGCCGAAAATACAGACGCTAAAACGGGGAAACCCACAATAATAAAACCTTAAACAGGTTGTCGGTTGTCAGTTGTCTGTTGTCCGTTCATTATCTTTGCTAGTTATACTTTAACCGACAATAGATAACAGATAACTCATAACTGATAACCGACAACTGATAACAGATAACCCACAACCATGCCCAAACTCTACCTCCTCAGCCTGGCCCTGATTGCCGGGATTTGCACTGCGAACGCCCAGGATGGCCGCCTCAACAAAGGCAATGCCTTGCTGCCGAGTATCAGCTACGCGGCACAGGCGCCTGGCGGTGATCTCGTGGATCGCTTCGGGCCCAATTTTAACGTCGGCCTTAGCCTCGATTACCTGACCAGCGAAAAAAACTGGATTTTCGGGCTGACTGGGCAATACCTCTTCGGACAAGACGTAAAAACCGACGTGCTGGCAGGCCTAAGAACGCCCGAGGGTTCTATTATCGGCAACGACCGCTCGTATGTGGATATTCAGTTGAAAGAACGCGGCTTTTATGCAGGTTTGCATATCGGTAAGCTGGTGTCTTTTTCCAGCCTGAACCCTCGCTCCGGATTCCGGTTTACGGTCGGCGCAGGGCTTCTTCAGCATAAAATCCGCATCCAGGACGACCCCCTGACCGGCGTGCCGCAATTGAGCGATATTTACAAAAAAGGCTATGACCGCCTCACCAACGGCCTGGCGCTCCAGGAATTTGTCGGCTACCAATTACTCAGCAATAACCGCCGTATCAATTTTTTTGCCGGCTTTGAATTTACGCAGGCCTTTACCCGCAACCGCCGCGATTTTGACTTCGATACCCGCCAGAAGGACGGCGCCGACCGCCTCGATCTGCTCTTCGGTTTCCGACTGGGTTGGGTTTTGCCGTTTTATTTCGGCCAGGCAGCGGATGAGGTGTTTTATTAGGTGACAGGGTGACAGGGTGACAAAGTCGTACAATGCAGTTAATAGTAATTTGGGGATATTCTTTTGTAGTTGGGCTGTACGGATTAGTCATTGCCCTTGCCGCTTTATTTAACACAAAAGCAAAGCTGTGGATACAGGGCCGAAAAAACTGGCCGGAACGCCTGCAACAGGCTGTAACATCCCTGCACGAAGCCGGCAAGCCTATCGTGTGGGTACACTGCGCATCGCTGGGCGAATTTGAGCAGGGCAGGCCGCTCATCGAGGCGCTGCGCGCACAATACCCGCACCTGGCTATCGTGCTTACCATTTATTCTCCATCAGGCTACCAGGTCCGCCAGAATTATGCCCATGCCGACGTAGTGTGTTATATGCCGCTCGATACACGCCGCAATGCTTTACTTTTTATTAAAATACTCCAACCCCGGCTAGTTATTTTTGTAAAATACGAATTCTGGTACCACCACCTAAAGGCGCTTTTTCAGG
>JAEUUQ010000352.1 GCA_016787505.1 Saprospiraceae bacterium
CGTAATTGATACGCAGAGCCGCTGCTACATCTCTGGCAACGCCGAGGTGGTTGGTAGCGTCGGAGCGGTTGGGCGTAAGGCCTATTTCGTATACGTAGTCGGTCTCCAAGCGGAAATAATCGCGAGCAGGCACCCCCACCGTGGTATCGGCAGGTAGCACCATGATGCCTGCGTGGCTGTGGCCGATACCTATTTCGTCTTCGGCGCAGATCATACCCTCGGAGTCTTCGCCGCGGATTTTACTTTTTTTAATTACAAAAGGTTCTCCTTCGATGGGATATAGCGTGGTACCTACCGTAGCTACAATCACCTTTTGGCCTTTAGCCACATTGGGGGCGCCGCAAACCACCGACAACAACTCGTCAGTGCCCACATCCACTTTGGTCAGCGACAACTTATCGGCGTTGGGGTGTTTCTGGCAATCGGCCACCAGGCCTACCACCAGTCCTTCAAGGCCGCCGGGAATACTTTCCGTTTTTTCCATGCCTTCAACCTCTAAGCCCAGGCTGGTCAGCAGCGCCGACACTTCGTCGGGGGTTAGCGGAATATTCACGTAATTTTTCAGCCAGTTTAAAGAAACCTTCATTTTATCAATTGTTTAATACAATGGGCGCAAAGATAGTCAGATTTGACAATTATCCGCAACAGGGTATTGTTGTAGAATCGCCTATATTTGTCAGGCATAAAAACCCTTTACTTATGCTGCACAATCAAATCAAACCCACCGACATGTTTGCCTACCTGGCGCTCAGCCTGTCTGTAATTTGGGCAAGCGCTTCAGGCGTTATTTATTTAAAAAACGGACATCTCCCCTCAGAGGCTAAAGACCTGGCTGTGCTGGCTTTTATGATGGCCACGTGCCTGCTGGTGAGCTTGCTGAGTATCTTACTGCTGCGGGAAGTAAAATGGGGGCCCGTCGTGTGGCAGGTATTCCTGGCGCTTTTTGCCCTTGGCTGGATAGGCCTTTGGGTGGCGATGTATCTTATCGAGCAGCTCGGCCGGCACGAATTGCCCGCTCTTCTGTTGCTTATGCTATCGGGCAGCACCCTCTTTGTGTTTGCTATCCTGTTTTTGGGCAATCGCGAAGTGCTCAAGCATTATGGCCGCCGGCAAAGCATGCAGGCAGAACGCAACGATATTTTGGACGACTATGATAGCCGTTATTAATTACAACGCCGGCAATGTGCGGTCGGTGCTTTACGCGCTGGAGCGACTCGGCGCCGATGCCGTACTCACCGACGATCATGGGCTTATTGCCGGGGCCGACAAGGTGATCTTCCCCGGTGTGGGCGAAGCCAGCACCACTATGCGCCACCTGCGTGATCGTGGCCTCCACGAATTGATACCCCGGCTCACCCAACCTGTGCTGGGTATCTGCCTGGGTATGCAACTGCTTTGCACCCACTCCGAGGAAAACGATACGCCTTGCCTCGGCATCATCCCCCAGCAAGTGCGCCGCTTTCGGCCCGTACACGGCGACAAAGTACCCCACATGGGCTGGAATAACCTGCACCGCCTCCACAATGGTATTTTTAGCCCCGAACTCAACGGACAGTATATGTATTTCGTGCATAGCTATTATGTGGAAGTGGGCCCTTTTACTACAGCTGTTACGGATTACAGCCTGCCATTTAGCGCCGCCCTGCAAAAAGATAACTTCTACGCTACCCAGTTTCACCCCGAAAAATCGGGAGAAGCGGGTGCAAAGCTGCTGCGGAATTTTTTGGGATTATAGGCAAATGCTACTCTTTTCTTCAGTGCTTGGATGCAGGCTGGGTTATAATGAATATAATTGTTTAAATTTTAATCAAATAGTTGTGTGTTTTTAAAACAAATTTGTATTTTTGTATCGTTATTCAATAAGAACTTATTCAAAATGGGAATAGAACTATCCAAAAAACAAGTCGGTAAGCGAATTGCCCAACTTCGCAAAACAAAAGGCTTATCACAAGAAGAACTGTCAAAAATTATCAAAATCCCACGTTCTTCGCTGGCCCTGGCTGAGTTGGGAAAAAGGAGCATTGATGTGATAGAATTGCAGCGGCTGTCTATGGCATTAGGGTTCTCTTTGGATGATTTTGTGTCAAATAATTTTGATAGCCATCAAATTGCTACTGCACCAGAATCATCTAATTCCCGAAAAGTTGAAGAACGAAACGCCGTTCCATACCTGCAAATAGACAAATTAAAAAATGTTTTATTGTATGTCTTAGCGCATTGTGCCGGTAAACCCAACGTAGGAGAAACAGCCCTGAATAAGCTGCTCTATTTTATTGATTTCAATTATTATGAATTGTATGAGGAGCATCTGACGGGGGCACAGTACCGCAAGTTGCCGTTCGGTCCCGTTCCGCAGCATTTGGATAAAGTAATAGCAAAAATGATTCTTGACAAGGAATTGCAGCGAATTAAAACGGATTATCATGGCTATCCGCAAACCAGATTTATCCCACTTGTGAAAGCAAATTTGGCCAAATTAACGGCCAATGAAAAAGAGGTTATTGACAAAGTTGTTGAACAAATGAGCGATTGGTCTGCAGCCGCAATTTCTAATTATTCTCATCAGGATTTACCCTGGCAGGTAACAGAGGAAGGTAAAGATATCAACTATGAATTGGCGTTTTACAGAGAATTGCCATATTCAGTCAGAACATATGACGAAAACGAAAGTTAGCGCATTGAATTTTATGAACTTCCAGAATTTGAGAAAGATTTATAACAACTTCTGAAAAAATACCGCACCCTAAAAGATGATCTGGAAGTTGTAAAGTCCATCCTTATTAAAAAACCGGATGACCGCCCCCCGTTTAGTTTTCGAATAGACAATTTGGGTATTAAAACATGCGTAGTCAAAGTCAAAAAGATTGCCTGCAAGGCGTTAAAAGGAAGTGGAGTTAATTCTGGATTGAGATTGATATACGCATACATTAAGGAAGAACACGCTATTATACTTATCGAAATTTATCATAAAAACGACAAGGAAATGGAAGATAGAAAAAGGATAACGGATAATTTTAGCTAGGCTATAATATCTTAAACAATACTGCTTTGAGGTGTGTGTGGGAAAAATATGCATCAAAACGGATAATTTACTAATATTGAACATTCTTTATGCAAACCCAAAAAAATGATTAGACAAATTGTACTCCTTTCGCTGTTATTAGTTGCCTGTTCGGCTCATTTATTTGCAAATACATTTTTCAGACCAGATTCCCTGCCCAAGCAAAATGAACTGCAGGTCGTGTACATCAAAGGCAAAGTCAGCCTTCAATCGAGCGGCAAGCAGCTCAAGAAAAACGATTATTTCCGCACGGGCGAACCCCTGAAATTTGCAGAACCCGCCCACAGGATGGTCACCATGAACCACAAGCGTAACTTGTTTATCGCATTGCCCGATGCCAGGAAATCTGTTGGCTATTTGTTAGAACCCCTGAAACTGGCCGCAAATGTCCGCCCCGGGAAAATCATGAACTACCTGGGCTTTCAGAAATACCTGGAAGGCCGCCGACTGGTGGCTATCGGCGATAAGCTGAGCCTCGAAATCGCCGGCAACGAACTGGAAATGAACGAAGACAAATTTTTTTATATCCAATACCAATGGACGGGGGATACAAAGCCGGTCAACAAACAACTGGCTTTTTCGGGGCAAAACCTGATCATCGATAAATCGACGCTTTTTATGGTTGACGGGCGCCCGATTGATCCCGCGGAAACATCTGCATATAAACTGTTTTATTACGACAAACCCGCCAACCAGTCTACACTCATCAATGCCGTCGACCTCGTATTTGTCGATCTCGATGACCTTTACAAGGAGGTCAATGCTATTGTGGAACTACTCGGGCCAAACAGCAACAAGTCGGATTTGAAAGACGCCATATTGCAATATATCCATACCCAATACGGCGAACCGTTGAAAAACGATATTGATAGCTGGCTAAAGCAAAATTGGGGGCTGTAGGGTAGGCTTCGGGAAGCGTCAAAAAAGTCTGATCGGCTACAACAAGTCTCCACCTACTGCCCAGTCCATACCCAGTCGCAGTTTGGGCAGCGTGGCCTTCAGCTTGGCCAACTTGAGCTGGGCTTCAATGAGTTTTTGCTCGCGGGTATTGAGGAGGAAAATGGAGCTTTCGCCGAGTTCGAATTTGCGGAGTTCGGCATCCAGTAGGCGTTGGTAATTGGTGGTCATTTCGTTGTAGAGCGCTATTTGCTGTTGCGCGTTTTGCACGTCGTTATAGTAGCTTTCGAGCTTATTGCGCAATTCCAGTTGTTTTTGCTGGAGGCCTAGTCCGGTATCGGCTATTTTCACTTTTACTTCTGCCAACTTGCCGCGTTCTTTGCGCAACAGCAGGGGGAAGCCGAAAGTAATCTGCCATTTGTAATTTTGCATAAGCAGGTTTTGCAGGTCGCTGCTATCGTCTTTGCGGTATGCTCCGAAGCGGGCGCCGTTGCCGAGCAGGTTGTACGACACGTTGAGCTGGGGCTTGAGTTGTTCGGCGGCCAGCCGGCGGCTGATATCGAGCTGGGCGATTTTGGTTTCGTACACTCGCAAAGCGGGATGTCGCAGTACTAATTGCGTTTGTAATTCGTCGAGGGGCGGCAGGGGCATACCCGCAGGCAATTCGGCTGCCGTCGGCGGGCGCCAGTTGCCGCTGAGGGCCAGAGGATTGCCAGAGTCGTCCCACAAAAAGTTCGACAATTGCAAGGTGGCGTTGCGATAAGCCAGCCGGGCGTCGCTGAGTTCGTATTGACGGGTCTGTATCTGAATAAAAGCTTCGAGGGTATCCACGGCGGGTTTGTCGCCTTGCAGAAAACTTTCCACGATGCCGCGCTGCCGGTTTTGGGCTATCTGCAGGGCTTGTTCCAGTATGCGCATTTCGTTGTAGGCCGCCGCCCAATTCCAGTAGGTAGTTGCCGCATCCAATAGCAGATCGTTGAGTATTTGGCGGCGTTGGGCGTCATTCATGGCAGCCAGTAGTTTGGCCTGTTGCAGGGCGGCTCGCCGTTCGTCGATGAGCAGCCCGCGGAGCAGGGTGACATTGATACCCAGCACGGCCTGTCCGGCATCGGGCAGCTTCCTTTCGGGGTTGAGGTTGATACCGCCGGCGCTAAGGTAGGCGCCTTTGAGTTCTAGTCCGTACCAGGTAGGTATTTTTACACCGCTTTCGCTAATGGTATAATACGTTTTGCCGTCGAAAGATTTTTGCTGGATATCGCTGTACAATTTTGGGTCGAAGCCGCCGCGGGCGGCTAGTTCGGCGTTTTCAGCCTGCTGGAGGAGCAACAGGGCCTGCCGGGCTGCCGGGTGCCGGTCTTTCACCCACGACAGGTAGTCATTTTGGGTAAAAACAAAAGCGGTATCGGCAGGTATTTGCGCGAAAGCGAAATGAACCGCACCCGCCATGTATAATATAGAGAACAAGAAAAAACGCGGGAAATGCAAATAACTCCTCATCATGTGTATTACTTCACCGATTTAGCCGGCGCCTTTAGTTTGGGTTTTTCGATAGTATTCTCCTGGTAATAATCGGGCGGAAATCCGTTGAGTTGGCGCCATATTTCGTACCAAAGGGGCACGTCGTTGAGCAAGGCGATGCCGTTGGCGCCCGAGCCGGGGCGCAGGGCTATGGGCCAGGGTTGCGTATTTACATCGGGGCGCACCAGTATGCGATAGGCGCCGTTGGTGCTCATCGTATTGTCAATGGCTGCCACGCGACCGGTATAAGTGCCAAACGACTGGTTGGGCCAGCCGGTAAAAACCAGGGCGGGCCAGCCGTCAAAGATAAAGCGCACCTCCTGCCCTACGGAAATAAGCGGCAGATCCATTGGGCGTATATACATTTCAACGGCCAGTTCGTAGTGCTGGGGCATAATGCTGACAATGGGGTCGCCCTCCTTGACCGTTTCGCCGATGCCGGGTTGGATTGCCTGGGTGATAAAGCCGTCTTGCGGCGCCGTGATATAGTGAAAAGAGGCGCGGCGGGCGTAGTTCGAGACGTCGATGCGCAGTTTGCTGGCGCCGGCTTCAGCGTCAAAGCGGTCGGAGATCGTGCTAAAGCGGTCTGATTCGGCTTTGGCAATTTTTTGGCTGTATTCGTATTGAACGGTCTGTAGTTCGAGTTTTACATTGCCCAGTTCGTTGCGACTGGTCAGCAGTTTATTTTCGGTAGCGATGAGTTTGGCGTAGGTGTCTTGCGCTTTCAGCTTTTTGTCTTCTACATCCGTCAGCGATTTGATGCCTTCGTCGTAGAGTTGCTGAGTGCGCTTGAGCTGGCGTTGGGCGATATCGTAGTCGATTTTGGTGCGTTCAAATTCGATGCTATCGGAAGTAATCTTGAGTTCGCCCTGTCTGATTTTGTTGATCAATTGCGATTGTTTATAGCCTTGTTCGGCTCTCATGGCTGTTATTTGTTGCGAAAGCGCATCTGCTTTATTGTCGTAGGCTCCGATAGCGCCTTCTTTTGCCTGCACTTGTTGTTCGGTGCGCGACACCAGATTGGGGTCGAAGTAATCGGTTTTGATTTCAGAGATGAAAACAATCGTATCGCCTTTAGCTACCCGTTGACCTTCGCTGACAAACCATTTTTCGATACGACCGTCGATAGCCGAGGGGATACTTTGCGGGCGCTGCTCGGGCCGCAGGGTGGTTACTTTGCCCTTGGATTGGATATTCTGCGTCCAGGGTAAAAACATCAGCACCAGCACAAACAGGAATACGCCCAGGCTCCAGCGTGCGAAGAGGAGATGGCTGTTGGATAAGCTGTTTTTTTGAAACGACTTGAATCGGCTGGTGTCTACCTCGGTGATGATGCTATTGTTTGATATATTGAGCATGGGCTAATCCAAATTAGATGACAGAAAAGCTTACACTGCGGGTTCGGGGTGTGGCAGGGCTGCGAACACCTGCGCAAAGTGCTTGCTGCGTTTAATTTGCTCAAAGCTGCCTTCCTCAATGATCTGGCCGTCTTTCATTATCAGCACCCTGTCGCAGCGCGAGGCCAGGGCGGGGTCGTCGGTTACGGCCACCATCGTCCAGGGGCCATCAGTGAGCGAGAGGGCGATTTCTTCGCGTTCGCGTTGTTCGAGGCCAGGAAAAAAGCCGTGTACTGACAGGAGTTGCGGCTGCGATACGATACAGCGAGCCAGCAAAATACGGGTGCGGATACTGGTGGGTATATTTCGCCCGTGCGGCAGCAATATGGTTTGATAACCGTCGGGCAGGTCTTCGATAAAATGGTGGGCGCCCACGCTTCTTACGGCAGCTACTACTTTATCGAGCGGCACGCTGGGGCAACTCACCGTAATATTTTCCAGTAC